>JBGTRS010000213.1:0-7626 GCA_041940665.1 Pyrinomonadaceae bacterium
TTGTCAGTCTGGCTCCGCTTGCCGATGTCGCCCTTGTTTTTGCGAACGCAAATCCGAAAATGGGGAAATGGGGCGTGACGGCATTTCTTGTCGAGGACGGCATGGAAGGTTTTCGGAAAAGTGAAGGTCGGAACAAAATGGGTTTGCGGTCAGTTCCGATCGGTGAATTAAACTTTGAAAATTGCTTCGTGCCGGATGAAAACCGGCTTGGCAAGGAAGGGGCGGGTTTCAGCATTTCAAATCATTCGCTCGAACTCGAACGCTGTTCGATTCTTGCCAGCCAGATCGGAGCGATGGAGCGACAGCTTGAAAATTCGATCGAGTATGTCAAAGACCGCGAGCAATTCGGGCAAGCCATCGGTAAATTTCAATCGGTTTCAAACCGCATCGCCGATATGAAATTGCGGCTCGAAACTTCAAAACTTTTGCTTTACAAAACCGCCTGGCTCAAAAAAGAAGGAAAGCCCGCGATGCTCGAAGCGGCACTTTTGAAATTGCATTTGAGCGAATGTTTTGTTTCATCGAGCCTCGACGCGATCAGAAATCACGGCGGAATCGGCTACCTGACCGAAACGGAAGTCGAACGCGATCTGCGGGATGCCGTCGGCGGTTTGCTCTACGCCGGAACGTCCGACATTCAACGAAACATCATCGCCAAACTTTTGGGGTTATAAAATAGTTATTTTTTTACTGACAGACACAATCAAAAACGCCGCTGAAAATCATCCGACGAAAACGGCTTTCAAATTCCAAAACGATTCGATCAGTTACGAAGATCTGGTCGAACGTGCGGAAAAACTGGCCTCCGTTCTGGTTGAGCAAGGCTTGAAAAAAGGCGACCGCGTCGGCATTTTCTTAAAGCCGTCATTGGAAACCGCCGTCGCCGTTTACGGAATTATGAACGCGGGAGCGGCTTATGTTCCGATCGATACGGAATCGCCCGCCGCCCGCATAGATTTTCTTCTAAATGACTGCGGAATAACACACATTGTTACCAACAACAGCGAAACTCAAACGGTCAAGAAAATTCTGGAAGAAGGGGCGAAACTCGCAAGCGTCATCGGGATCGACGATGAACTCTCCGTCGAAACGATTTCCTGGAAAGAAGTTTGGCGGACTTCGATAAAAAATTTATCGGTTTCTTTGAGCGAAGACGATCTCGCCTATGTGATCTATACATCCGGCACGACCGGAAATCCCAAGGGAATAATGCACACGCACCGAAGCGGTTTGAACTACGCGAGACTTTCAAAGGATTTATACAAGGTTTCGGCGGAAGACAAACTCGGCAATCATTCGCCGCTTCATTTCGATATTTCGACCTTCGGATATTTTACGATGCCGCTTGCTCACGGCACGACCGTGATCGTTCCCGAAGCCTACAAAAAATTTCCCGCCAGTCTTTCGCAGCTGATCGAAAAAGAAGAATTGACGATCTGGTATTCCGTTCCGCTCGCTTTGTCGCAGATGCTCAGTCGCGGGGTTTTGGAGCAGAGAGACTTGAAAAATCTGCGTTGGGTTCTGTTCGGCGGCGAACCTTTTTCCGTCAAAAATTTGCGTAAACTGATGAAGATTTTGCCCCGGGCGGAATTTTCGAATGTTTACGGCCCGGCGGAGGTCAATCAATGTACTTTTTATAATTTCAGAGAGTTTCCCGCAGATTATAAGACGATTCCGCTCGGCAAGGCTTGGGACAAAACGGAGATAATTCTCGTCGGCGAAAATGATTCGGAAGTTGAAAAGGGCGAGACGGGTGAGCTTTTGGTGCGAACGGTGACATTGATGAAAGGCTATTGGAACAGAGACGATCTGACCGAACGGGCTCTTTTTAAAAGACGGGATAAAGCGGGCGAAAAAGCGGAAGTTTTTTATCGAACGGGCGATTTAGCCTGCAAAAATAAAAACGGCGAACTTGTTTTCAAAGGACGAAAGGATCGGCAGATAAAACTTCGCGGCTACCGCATCGAACTCGACGGGATCGAATCCGTTTTAACTTCGCACGCGAAAATTGACGAAGCCGCCGCCTATGTGTTTGAAAATGAAACGGGCGAAAAGGCGATTGCCGTCAGCGTTGTGCCGAAAAGCGGTCTCGAGATCAGCGGCGAAGAGGTCAAAGACTATCTCGGAAAGTATTTGCCACGCTACGTTACGTTACATAAAATAAATATATCCGAAACCTTGCCGCGAACCGCCGCCGGAAAACTGGATCATAAAGAACTCGTCCGGCGGGCGATGGGCAGTTGATAAACAAGAAGTGAAAGAAGACATCAGACAATACATTTTGCAGGAACTGCTCGGCGGAAGATCCGACGCGGAACTTTCCACCGATGAAGATATTTTGAGCACCGGAATCATAGACTCGATGGGAGCGATGCGGCTCATAAATTTCATCGAGAACAAATTCGCCGTAAAAATTCCGCCCGAAGATATGGTCATCGAAAATTTTATAACCATTGAGGCGATGGAATCTTACATTGCGAGCCGGCAGAGTTAGAAGGATTTTTTGCCCGCGAATGAACGCGAATTTACACGAATAAGAAAAAATTATTTAACAAGGATGCAGGGGGGCATAAAATCAAAAAATTCAGGCAAAAGTATTTTGCCGTAGAATTATCTTTGTTTATTTCTATAAAAATGTTCAGCTGTGTCCATCTTCTCTGTGGCTAAAATTAAAATGACAGGACAAGACCAAAAACCAGAGCAAGAAACACGCGGTTTGACACAGAGCCAGATGTCTATGTGGACGGGGCAGATGCTCGAACCGGAAAATCCGCTCTACAATATGGTCTATACATTCGATCTGCGAGGCGAAATTAAAACGGATCATTTTCAAAAAGCCTTTCAGGGATTGGTCAAGCGAAGCGATGCCCTGCGGACGGTTTTTGAAGGCTCGATAAACGAACCGCGTCAGAGAGTTTTGGACGAGATCGAATACGAACTCGAAATTCTTGAAGATTTTGACAAAACAGAACTCGAAAATTGGATAAAAAAGCGAAGCCAAAAAAATCTCGATCTCGCCAAATGCACATTCGATTCCGCCCTGATAAAACTTTCCGGCGAGCGTTTCATCTGGTTTTTTAACGAGCATCATCTGACGACCGATGCCCGTTCGAGTTCTTTGATCTTTAAAAAAATGTCCGAACTCTACGCGGCTTCCGTTTCCGGAGATTTTGAAAAAGTCCCGCCTTTTCCCGCGTATCGAAATTACATAACGCACGAAAAACTTGTCCGGACAAGTTCCGAACGCGAAGCCGTCAAAAAATACTGGCAGGAAAAAGCCGATGCTCTGCCGGATCCGCCGAAACTTTACGGGCGGGAAAACTCTAAAAAAGAAACTTTTTCAGAACGCATTGTTGTTGATCTCGGAGTCGAGCGTTCCAGGGCTTTGATTAATTTAACGAACGAATCCGACCTGCGTGCTTTTACGACCGATCTTTCGCTTTTTAATATCTTCGCCACGATTCTTTTTGCGTTTCTATGCCGTGTCAGCGGGCAAAATGATCTGGCCATCGGCACGCCCGTCCACAACCGCCCGACGCCCGATTTCAAACAAACGCCCGGATTGTTTATCGAGTTTTTCCCGTTTGCCTGCGAAGTCGCAAGCGAAGACACTTTTCAGACACTTTTCAAACGCATCAGCCGCGAAACTTTCGAGTTTTTGCGAAACGCCCGATCGGGAGCCAGCACGCCCGCGACAAACCGAAAGTTTAACGTCATCTTAAATTATATAGACACGGACTTTCCCGATTTTAACGGGATTCCGGGCGAAGCGATCTGGCGACATCCGGATCGAACGGACGCGAGCCACCATCTGCGTCTGCACGTTTACAACGACAAAAAAGCGGCTTCGATAAAATTATTTTTTGATTTGAATCGAGGCGTTTTTAACGAACCGAAACTCAAAACCGTTCCCGCCCATTTTTTGAAAATTCTCGATTCATTTATCGAAGATAGAGTGCAAGGAATTACCGAAAATTCACTTTTGAGCGGAGCGGAATATCAAAATCTGGTCGTTGATTTTAATCGAGAGACGGAAAAGGAAAATCCGAATGTTTTGGAACTTTTCCGAAGACAGGTTAAACAAAACCCCGAAAGAATCGCTATAAAAGATAAATCGCAAAGTTTGAGTTTTGCCGAATTGGATGAGCGATCAAACAAACTCGCAAATCTTTTGATCGAAAAAGGAATCAATGCAGGCGATAGAGTTTCGCTTCACTTAAAACGCTCGGCGGATCTGATCGTCGGAATTTTGGGAACGCTGAAATCGGGCGGCGTTTATGTGCCGATCTCTTCGAGCAATCCGAAAAAGCGTGTCGCGGAAAAAGTAAAACTTTCGGAAAGCTCAATGGTTTTAACGCACGGAGAATTGAGCGGGAATTTGGAAGGTTCGGAAATTTCAATTGTTGATTTTGAAAAAATTGAAAGACAAAGTTCAAAAAATCCCGAACGAAAGATAAATCCGAAAAATCTCGCTTACATAATGTTTACATCGGGTTCGACGGGCGTTCCGAAGGGCGTAAAAATTTCGCACGGTGCGTTGGCAAATTATATAAATGCGGCGGGTGAAAAATACTGCCAAACGGAAAACCCGACCTTTCCGCTTTTTACGACGATCGATTTCGATCTGACGGTTACTTCAATTTTCCTGCCTTTAACATTCGGCGGAAATATCGAAGTTTACGAAGAATCCGAAGCGGGAACACCCGATCTCGCCGTTTTGGATGTCGTCGAAGACAACAAAGCCGATGTTATCAAACTTACGCCTTCGCATTTATCGTTGATAAAAGATAAGGACTTAAGCGGTTCAAAGATCAAAACAATGATCGTCGGCGGCGAGGATCTGAAGACCGCTCTGGCGGAAAGCATCAGCAAATCTTTTCCCGGAGGGGTGAAAATTTACAACGAATACGGCCCGACCGAAGCGGCCGTCGGCTGTATTCTGCACGAATTCGACGCCGAAAAAGACAGGGAGACATCCGTTCCCGTCGGCCGCCCGTTTGCCAACACGAGCGTTTATATTCTGGACGAAAAATTAAATCCCGTCCCGCCGGGCGTGGCCGGAAAATTGTATCTTTCGGGAAAAAGTTTGGCGGACGGATATTGGAAAAATCCAGAGTTAACGGCACAAAAATTCATTAGAAATCCGTTTGAGCCGAACGCGAAAATGTATGACACGGGCGATCTGGCACGTCTTAATGAACGCGGCGAAATTGAATATTTGGGACGACGCGACGAACAGGTCAAGATCGGCGGCATCCGCATCGAATTGGGCGAGATCGAAACGGCTTTGGCAGAACACACGAAGATCGAAACTTGCGTCGTTGAACTCGTCGAAAGCAAAAAGCAAAAATTTTCGGAAGATGTTTTTAACTGCCAGAGATGCGGTTTGCCTTCGAATTATCCGACGGCGGAATTTGATGAGGCGGGCGTGTGCAATTTCTGTTCGTCGTTTGAAAATTATCAGCAAAAGGTCGAAAAATATTTTAAAACACCCGATGATTTGCGGGAATTATTTGAAGATTCAAGGTCTGCAAACAAAGGCGAATACGATTGCATAATGCTTTTGAGCGGCGGCAAGGATTCGACCTACGCCCTCGCCCGGCTCGTCAGAATGAATGTTCGCGTTCTCGCCTACACGCTCGATAACGGCTATATTTCCGTTCAGGCCAAAGAGAACATCAAACGGGTTTGCGAAGATTTGGGCGTTGAGCATATCTTCGGCGAAACGCCCGCGATGAACGATATCTTCGTTGACAGCCTCGTCCGGTACAAAAACGTCTGCAACGGATGTTTTAAAACGATCTATACTTTGAGCACACGGCTCGCCCTCGAAAAAAATATACCGTTTATCGTGACGGGACTTTCCCGCGGACAATTTTTTGAAACGCGGCTCACGGAAGAATTATTCTGGAAAAAAGATGTTGACGTTGCGGGAATTGACCGGATGATCCTCGACGCGAGAAAATCCTATCACCGCACGAATGATGCCGCGAACCGCTTGCTCGATGCGTCCGTTTTTGAAAATGATTCGGTTTTTGAGCGGGTGAGATTTATAGATTTTTACAGGTATTTCGACGTCGGATTTGAAGAGATGATGAAATATCTGAACGAACGCCTGCCGTGGATCCGGCCGACCGACACGGGACGCTCGACCAATTGTCTGATCAATCAAGTCGGCATTTACGTGCATAAAAAAGAACTCGGCTACAGCAATTACGCCTTTCCATATAGCTGGGACGTTCGCATCGGACACAAAACGCGGGAAGTTTCGCTCGACGAGATAAACGAAGAGATTGACGAACGCGAAGTCGGAAAGATCATTGACGAGATCGGCTATTCAAATATGGAAAAAACGGAAAAACGGCTCGTCGCGTTTTATACCGCTTCAAAAGAGATTGCACCGAACGAATTACGGCAGTTTTTAGCAAACAAAATCCCGGCGTATATGATCCCGAATTCGTTCATTCGTATGGACGAAATGCCTCTGACGGCGAACGGCAAAGTTGACCGAAGGGCTTTGCGTGAGATTTCGTTTGGAACCGAAAAAACGGAAACCGAATACGCCGCCCCGGAAAATGAGTTTGAAGAGATTTTGCAGAAAATCTGGTCGGAGGTTTTGCAGATCGAAAAAATCGGCGTAAATGATAATTTCCTCCATTTGGGCGGAAATTCGCTCGCCGCGATCCGCATTATGACGCGGGCAAATGATGCGTTCGATCTGAGTGCGCCTCTCAGTAAGATATTCGAAATGCCTACAATTAAGACTTTATCTGCATATTTTGAAAAAACTATCCTAACTTTGCTTGATGAATTGAGCGGTCAGCAGTCGGAAAAATAATAAAGCAGGTTATCTTGTGTTTTGTTAGCAGTTTAGCAAGAAGATACTAGACATAAGCCGGAATTTTATAATAAGGTAGAATACACAGTTTATAATCCGACAGGTCTTCCGGCTATTAAATCCACATAGTGATTTGGAAGCTCTTTATCTTAGAAAATAATTTCATTTATGAATTTCTCCAATGGTTTATCTCCGAAGAAAGTTTCGCTAGTTGAGATAAATGTGTTTGAAAAAATGATTCCGCTCGTTTCGGGGTATCTTCAATCTTATGCCTGTGCCGATCCGCGATTGGAAAAAGCCTTCCGGTTTAATAAATACGCAACGAATGTAAATATTCCCAAAGAGCAGATTTTAGAGGAGTTATTAAATCAAAACAGCGATATTTATGCTTTTAGCTGTTATCTTTGGAACACGCAATTGGTTCGGGAATTATTGCCGTCTTTGCAGCATGCAAAACCCGATGCCTATATCTTATTAGGCGGACCGCAGGTTATGCATCAGGCAAAAACGCATCTGCATGCAGAAGATGAAAGAATGTTGATCTGCAACGGCGAAGGCGAACAGACGTTTGCAAATTTTTTGCGCGAATTGCTAAATGAAACTCCCGAATTTTCAAATGTAAAAGGCCTTAGTTTTTATAAAAACGGTGAATTGATCACGACCGAACCGCAGGCGAGAATAGCTGATCTTGATAAAATCCCTTCACCCTATCTCAATGGGGTTTTTGATGATACTTATCTGATGACCGTTATGGAAACGAATCGCGGCTGTCCTTTCCATTGCAGTTT
>JBGTRS010000214.1:0-7606 GCA_041940665.1 Pyrinomonadaceae bacterium
AATTTTTGCAGTTTTTCTTCCAGTCTTTTGGGTAAGCGGACGTTTGAGTGATGGAAGAAAATGCTCATAAAAAGAAGCGTCTGCCAGATTTTCAGAACTTGTGGCGAAACCCCGATCAGCAAAATCTGTCCGGCTCGCCACGGCACGGACAGAAGCATTTCGATAAAATGAAAACGGATGGCCGTGGCCGCCGTCAGGTCGAGATCGGCGTGATGAATTTTATGAAAACGCCACAAGGCCGGACTTTTATGCGTCGAAACGTGCCAAAGATATAATGTGTAATCGAGTAGAATCACCGCCAGAGCGGTTTCGGCCAGCTTCGGCAATTTTCCCATTTTGACCAGACCGAAATTATTATCTTCAACATATTTTGTCAGCCGTTTTGTGACGGGCTTTTCAAAAATGCTCAGAGTCAAACCCGTAATTGCAGCGATCGCCAGATTTCTTGCCGTATGGGTTTCTTTATCTTCTATCGGTTGGCGGAGAGGACGCCTTTTTTCCAAAACATAGAGAGTTGCAAAAGTTCCGACAGCGATAATTCCGGTGAGCCATTTCATGATTCGATTGTAATTTATTCGATCTAAAATTGGAAAGATAATAGTATTTTCGCCGCTAATTTTTATCGGACAAAGTTCAAGCCGTGTTAGAATAGGCGTTCAAGAGGTAAAAATTTTATGAATAGACGGGAATGGCTGAAAAGATTCGGCAGTGCGGGCATTTTATTTGCGGCATCGCCTTCGCTGATAAGTTGTCAGAATGGCGAAATCAAAAAGGAAGTCGCCAAACAAACTGTCACGCCTGGAAATGCGGCGAAGGCGAAAGTCGCGTTTATCAAGACTTCAAATCGGACGGAAGGCGTCAAACGGGCGATCGAACTGCTGAATTTCAAGGATGAATTCAAGGATAAAAATCTCTTTATCAAACCGAACTTCAACAGTGCTGACGAAACGCCGGGTTCGACGCATAACGATGTGTTGCGATCTGTTCTGGATGAACTGCGGAATTTGAATGCGAAAGAATTCACCATCGGCGACCGGAGCGGAATGGGCGATACGAAGGCGGTTATGACGGATAAAGATATTTTTGCGATCGCCAGAGATGCCAAAGCGAAAATGGTTGTCTTTGATGATCTCAAGGAAGAGGACTGGCAGGCGTTTCAGTATAAAAACAGTCTCTGGAAAAATGGTTTTGCCGTGCCGAAAACCGTTTTGGCGGCGGATGGGATCATCAATACCTGTTGTCTGAAAACCCATCAGTACGGCGGACATTTCACTCTTTCATTAAAGAATTCGGTCGGTCTCGCGGCCAAATATGTTCCGGGTAATGATTACAATTTTATGAGAGAACTTCATTCTTCGCCCGATCAACGCCGGATGATCGCCGAGATCAACGCCGCTTATCAACCCGCTTTGGTCGTGCTTGACGGCATCGAGGCGTTTACGACGGGCGGACCGCATCAGGGCACGAAAGTAAAATCGGAAGTCATTTTAGCGGGAACCGACCGCGTGGCGATTGATGCGGTCGGCGTGGCGATTCTCAGGCATTTCGGGACGACTTCCGAAGTTTCGAAAGGAAAGATCTTCGAGCAGGAACAGATCGCCCAAGCCGTAAAACTCGGTTTGGGAATTTCGAGTCCTGACCGGATCGAATTTTTGACCGATGATAAAGAAAGCCGTGAATATGTAAACGAGATCAGGAAACAATTTGCTTAATTGTCTTTGAAAAATTAATCCGACAAAGGGACTGATTTTTGTCGCGTAGCGACTTAATGAATTTAGCCGTGCAATTTATTGCACGGTCAATGTGTAGATGATCTTGTGTCGCGTCAGCGACAACTGATTTTCATCTTTGCTTCAATTGTCGCTGACGCGACAAGAAATAAAATTTCAATCCACCGTGCAATTTATTGCACGGCTAAAGTCAGATTATCCCTACGCGATATTTATTGTCGGATTTAATTTGAACAAACTATCAGGCAGATCAAAAAAAATCGAAGAGGTATATTTTCCATGAAAAAAATTAAGAAGAAGCGTTTATTTATCTGTCTCTGTTCGGCAATTTTAGTTTTGGGCGGTTTTTACGTTGTTTCGGCAAAAGATGCGGAAACAAAAGTGGTTATCGAAACAGAGGACGGCTGGAAAATAATCGGCGATCTGGTTGTGCCGGAACATAACCAAAAAATTCCCGCCGTGATTATGCTCAATAAAGCGAACGGGACGCGGCAGGTTTATGAAAAAACGGCGGAGTTTCTGGCTCAGCATAAGATCGCCTCGCTTCGCATAGACTTACGCGGGCACGGCGAAAGTATCAATCAGGGAAAATTCGGACCGCCGTTCGGAGCGGATGAAAAGATGCGTAATATCATCAAAGATAGCCAAAACGATGTCATCGCCGCCTTTGAATATCTGTCGAAATTAAAAGAAATTGACGGCGAGCGGATCGGTGTTGTCGGTGCCAGTTACAGCGGCGAGGAGATGATGGAAGCCGCCCGCAAGCATAAATATGCGAAAGCCTACGTCGCCCTTTCGCCGGGTTCTTACAGCGATGAATCTCTGGATAAGATTGATTCCAGTAAGGCTTCCTATCTTTTTATCACCTCCGCCGACGAAAAACATCTGCAGGGTTTTTTGGCTGATGTGCGTAAAAAAAGCAAAACCGCCCAGACTCTGGAAGTAGCGGGCGATGAACACGCGACCAGACTTTTGGAAGCTGTTCCGGAACTCTCGGAAATGATCGCCGTCTGGTTTAAATATCATCTCTAAGAAGCTGTTTTTAATTGTTCTAAGGGAACAAAATAATCAAGTATAAAAAAGAACACGGATTTCACGGATTCGGTGGATTTCCACAGATTTATTTAGAACTATCTGTGAAAATCCAAAAAATCCGTGAAATCCGTGTTCTATTCTTAGATATATTTATCGGATGTTTTTTGTATTAAACAGCTTCTAAAACATTTTTATATATCCGTAGGCTTCTTTTTGTTTGACGAAACAAGCCGAAAAAGTCAAAATACTCAAAAATTCAATGGATCGGGATAAAAAATGAAAAAAATAACAGTCGTTTCTTTGTTGATTCTAATGTCGGTCGGTTTTGTCTTTGCCAAAAAGGATATGAGCAAGGAGATCGAAGCCGCCGCCGATAAAATTATGCCGCAGGTCATCAAATGGCGAAGGCATATACACCAGAACCCGGAACTATCGAACCGTGAATATAAAACTGCCGAATATGTCGCCGGGCATTTGAGAAAACTCGGGTTTGAAGTCAAAACCGGCATTGCCAAAACCGGCGTCGTCGGAATTTTGAAGGGCTCCGAGCCCGGCCCCGTCGTCGGACTCAGGGCGGATATGGACGCTTTGCCCGTCAAGGAACGGGTTGATCTCCCGTTTGCCTCGAAGGTCGTCGCCGATTACAACGGCAAACAAGTTCCCGTCATGCACGCCTGCGGACACGATACGCACGTCGCCATGCTGATGGGAGCGGCGGAGGTTCTGGCCGGAATGAAGGACAAAATAAAAGGAACGGTCGTCTTTATATTTCAGCCTGCCGAAGAAGGGCCGCCCGAAGGCGAAACCGGCGGAGCGGGATTAATGGTCGAAGAAGGCGTGATGGACAATCCCAAAATTGACGCGATCTTCGGCATCCACATCAATTCACAGACCGAGATCGGCACGATCAAATACAAGAAGGGAGCGACGATGGCTTCGTCGGATTGGTTCAAAGTCAAGATCAAAGGCAAACAGGCACACGGTTCGGCTCCCTGGAACGGCGTTGATCCGATCGTGACGGCAACGCAGATCATCGCCGGTTTCCAGACGATCGTTTCGCGGCAGTCGCAACTGACAAAAGCACCGGTCGTCATCACCGTCGGCAAAATCAACGCCGGTGTGCGTGAAAATATAATTCCCGAAGAACTCGAAATGTCCGGCACGATCCGCACGCTCGACGCGGAAATGCAGAAGGAAGTTCACGAAAAGATCCGCCACACGGTCAAAACCATCGCCGAAAGCCAGGGAGCAACTGCCGAGGTCGAGATCGATACGAAAACGCTCGTTACATTCAACACGCCCGAACTCGTCGAAAAAATGCTGCCTTCATTGGAAAAGGTCGTCGGCAAACAAAACGTGATCGAAAGCGAATGGACGACCGGAGCGGAAGATTTTTCCTATTTCGGCACGAAGGCCCCTTCGTTCTACTTCTTCGTCGGCGGAATGCCGAAAGGCAAAAACCCGAAAGATGCCGCCGGACATCACACGCCCGATTTTTATCTCGACGACAGCCGTCTCGATGTCGGCGTCAAGGCGTTTGCAAATCTGGTTTTCGATTACTCGAAATAAATCAGTATGGCAAGCGGTAGCGAGTTCCGTTGCTAAAAATAAAATGGGTAAATATCACCCCTGCTCGCTGCCGCTCGCTATACCGATCAGCTAAGCCTCACTTTTTTCCCATCCGAATTGAAACCTTACTTTTCCCGTCTGCGTAGAAATACCGTCTTGACTATTATTCGGAATTGTTCACGACCCTACGGCATAAGGGTTATATTACGATTTTTCGTAACAGCTCCGAATTTCCGTCAGGGATTTCTTAACTATAAACCGAGGCATAATATGAAAAAAGTTCTAACATTTCTGCTGATTTTATTCGTTTTTTCGAGTATTCCCGCGACGGCTCAGACCAAAGCCAAAAGCGGCAAAACTTCAGCGGCGGCAAATGCACCGCGATTCGGCAACACGGACGGCATAACCGCCGAACAGATGAAAAATTATCTCGAATTTATCGCGTCCGACGAACTCGAAGGACGCGATACGCCTTCCCGCGGGCTGGATATTGCGGCGATGTATATCGCTTCGCATCTCAAGCAATGGCGTATCAAACCGGCGGGCGATGACGGTACCTATTTTCAAAAATTTCCGCTTCGGTTGAGCCGGATTGACGCAAACAATACGCGGCTTCAGCTAAATAATCAGCCGTTCAAATACGGTGAGGACTTTTTGGCATCGGTTACGAACGCGAGCATTCAGGCAAGCAATATCGTTTACGCCGGACACGGCTGGGTTTTGAAATCGAAAAACATCAACCCGTATCAGGGCATTGACGTCAAAGACAAGATCGTTGTCGTGGTCAACAGTCTGCCGAAGGGCGTGACGTTTAACGATTTGCAGGGCAAGCCGGGCGATGATTGGTTTTCGCCGCCGCTTTATGCACAGACCAACGGTGCGAAAGCGGTCATTGCCTTCGGCACTTTCAACAATCTCGCCAACTGGAAAATGACGCATTATGGACAAGCCGAAAAAGGTGTGGTCGAATTCGGAAAACAGCAATCGCAGATCACGATTCCGACCGTCACCGCCCATCCGCGTCTGATTGCATCGCTTTTTATGGGCGAGAAAACGGGCGGTGCGAGCGTTTACACCAAAGCCGCAACGCAGGATTTTGTCGAACCTTTCGAACTGAGTGCGAATAAAAAACTCAGCCTGAATATTTCCGTAAAATCGGAAAACACTCATTCGCAAAATGTCATCGGCATTCTGGAAGGTTCCGATCCGGTTTTAAAAAACGAATACGTCGCCATCGGTGCTCATTACGATCACGTCGGTATGAATCCTTTCTGGCTCGGCGAAGATAAGATCTGGAATGGAGCGGACGACGACGGTTCGGGAACGGTTGCCCTGATGGCGATGGCGGAAGCCTTGGCCAAGGGCGTGCAGAAACCGAAGCGTTCGATTCTTTTTCTGTGGGTGGCGGGCGAAGAAAAAGGTCTGTGGGGCAGTGAGTATTTTACCGATAATCCGACCGTGCCGCTCGGTTCGATCATCACGCAGTTGAATATAGATATGATCGGACGTGCCCAAAAAGAGGGCGATGAAGATCATCCGCAGAATAAAAATCTGCCGAAACAGGGCGAGGTTTTCGTAATCGGTTCGAAACTGATGAGCACCGAACTCGGCGAGATCAGCGAAGCGACGAACAGAGCTTTTCTCAATTTAAATTTCAACTATAAATACGACGACCCGAATGATCCGGAACAGTTCTTTTATCGTTCGGATCATTATAATTTCGCTAAAAAAGGCATTCCGATTATTTTTTATATGGACGGAAGCCACGCCGATTATCACCAAACATCGGATTCGATCGAAAAAATTGATTTTGTAAATATGGAAAAGATCGCACGGACGATCTTTGCAACTGCTTGGGAATTGGCTAATCGCCCGACGCGTCCGAAAGTGGATAAAACGCTTCAAGATTAGAAAAATGTTTGTTTAGCTCAAATTAAAAACGTGATCAATGCTCGGAAATTTTTAAGGAGAATTTCAAGATTATGCGAAAGATATTAAATTTTTTGGTCATACAAGCTTTTTTATTTACATTATTTGATCAAGTATCTGCCCAGCATCATCATCAAACCGAGTATGCTCCGGCATTTGAGGTCGCCTCGCTGCCGGCACCGTCTTTGATGGAGAACATCGGTTCGAGCAATCTGAAGGTGACGACAAAGAGCGATCTTTCGCAGAAATATTTCAATCAGGGTTTGAATCTTCTGCACGCTTTTTGGGATGTCGAAGCGTACCGGGCTTTTCGGGAAGCCGCTAAGTTGGACGAAAACAACGCGATGGCTTACTGGGGAATTTTCAACGCTCTCGGGCAGAATTCGCAGGAAATGGCACAAGAGCGAAACGCCGCACTAAAAAAAGCCGTCGAATTGTTGCCGAAGGTTTCCGACCACGAGCAGTTTTACATCCGGGCGATCTCGCTGCGGACGGCTTGGATCTCCGAGATGGAAGCCTTGATTGACAAATACCCGAATGATGTCGAGGCAAAATTACTTCTCGCCAATTCGCTTTCCACACCCGCCGGAAGTTATCTGCCGGACGGTCGTCCGCGTGAAGGAAAAATTTACGGGCAGATGATCCTGAAAAACCTTCTGCGGACGCATCCCGAACACGTCGCCGTTCATCATTACTGGATTCACGCCGTTGAAAACGGTCCGCGGCCGGAAGAAGCTCTGCAAAGCTGTGAAAAGCTCGAAAGACTTGCACCGAATTCGGGTCATCTCCGCCATATGCCCGGGCATATCTATTACCGTCTGGGAATGTATGAAAAGGCTCGCAAGGCATTTCTGGATTCTTTGGAATTCGACCTCAAATATATGAAGGAGCAAAAAATCCATCCGATCAATAACTGGAATTACACGCATAACCTCGATTATCTGGTGGCGAATTCGGCGGAAGAAGGCCGCTACCAGGAAGCCGTCCGCTACGCGAAAATGCTAGCCGACGTGCCTTCGGATGACCAGCGTCTAAAAGCGACCGGACTCGGTTATCTGCTCTACGGCGGCTATACGGCTCTGACCCGTCTGCAGATGCGTTACGGTTTTTGGGAGGAAGCCGCAAAGGACATCAAAGCCGGTTTGAAAAGTGATTCGCCCGCCACGCTTTCGGAAAAATATCAGGCGGGAATTTTAAGATACTTAGAAGGAATGAACGCAATTGAAAAGGAAAACCCGGAAGAAGCCGAACAGACCGCCAATGAGCTTGAAAAATTGATCGAAGAACTTTCCACACAAAAAGTCCAGACGGCTTCGGACTGGTATTTCGGCTATGCTTCGAGA
>JBGTRS010000215.1:0-7604 GCA_041940665.1 Pyrinomonadaceae bacterium
GGTTTCGACGTTCAACGGGGGTTTGAATCGGTTTTCACTCAGTCTGCGCGCTGGTCAGTGGGTTTTTTCTTTTTTGATCTCGCGCCGGAAGGATGTGCGTTTCTTTTTTTAATCTCGCGCCGTGCAGATGCGGGTTTCTTTTATGTCCGCCGGTTTATCTCGACGACCGGCGGAGAGCCCGATCAATTTGTCAACGTAACCTGCCGGATGACGGGCGGCGGAGCGAGAGTTCCATTTGCCTTGACCAATGTCGAAATCAAAACGCCCGGCAAAGAGCCGGTCCTTTTTATCAAAGCGGGCGAAAAGTTTCCCGATGTCAGCACGGAGATCCGGTATAACGGCACGGGCAGGTTAAAAGGGCGGTGGGAGCTGGTTCAACCGGGCGAAGAGCCGCCGGGCGAAAAAGACCTTTTGACCGAAGCCACTTTGCCGGTCGAAGAACGCAGTTCTCAAAAACGCTACACGCAGGTCGAACGATTTAACCATTTTCTTCCGCCGGTCGGAAAATTCATCTTAAAACTCGAAAATACCGGAAAAATTCCGCTTTCCGCCGAAGGACAGTATATTTTACTGCTCAGAATCGAAGCCGTTGACGACAAGGAAGGAGATTCGAATCTGCAAGTTCTGGGCGTTGGCCCGGGCGTCGTTCACAGCGGAGCGGTGGCTTCGTTTCCGATGCCGACGCTGAAATTTTTCGTCGTCGGCAAGAGGCGGGAAAATTGGGAAGAAACCGCCTTGCTTTTGCCGGCCGAAGAAGCGGTCGTACAAACCGGCGAGCCGCTTGTTTTCAGTTGGCAGGAATTGTCCGGAGCGGCGGTCTATCGTTTGGAATTACTGGACGAAGCGGAAAAGCTAATGTTTTCCGCACTCTTGCCGTCAATTCAAACAAATTACCGGATGCCGTCCTGGTTTGGCGGGAAATTCGAAAGAAAGCGACTTTTTTGGCGGATAGTTGCACTTGATTCAAAGGGAACTATTCTGAGCCGGACAAAGTCAAGGGTGATTCGGTTCGGCTGATTTAGAAGAACCGGAAAGTTGGTTTCTTGAAAACGCAGTTCGTGTAAATCCGACAAGTTTTTCCGTTAAGGCCGGAAATAATCAAATGACCAAACCTAAAAAAATTTTAATCACGACCGACAGCCGTGAAATCTTTATTTTGCGGGCAAAAGGAAAAAGCGAAATTCGCGGATTTTGTGCCGATTGCGGACGGGAAACCGAAATGCTCAGTCTCGATGAAGCCGTTTCATTTTCGGGCATCAGAACGCTTGAAATCTGCCGGCAGATCAGCGAGGGCGGCGGCGGCAAGATACATTTTCTCGAAACGGCCAGCGGTCATCTCCTCGTCTGCCGCGATTCGCTCAAAGAAGGCTTCCGATTAAAAGAAGAGATATAAAAATAAAAAAGATATTTGCAGACTGTATAATTTATAAGGCCGTCCGGAAAAGACGGTTTTTTTGTTCAAAGAATTAAGAAAATATCGCCTGTTTTCCGGCAAAACAGGCGGCGGACAACGGCATTCGAACGGCAGACATCTTTTACCATTCGGTTTTAATCTCCAAATTAAAAGCGTTATACTAAAAAGTTTGGAGCGTGCTTTATGAAAATAGCAGTAGCCATGAGCGGCGGCGTAGATTCTTCGACCGCCGCGGCGATTCTCAAAGAAGAAGGCCACGAACTGGTCGGCTTTACGATGCAACTCTGGAATCAGCGTCGCAATATCAATGTGGATGAAAACGGCGATCCTTTGCCGTCGCGGTGCTGTTCGCTCGATGACGTCTATGATGCCCGGCGGGTAGCCGAGTCTCTCGGCTTTCCGTTCTATGTTCTCAATCTCGAAAAAGATTTTGAACGCGATGTCGTCAATCCTTTTATCGAAAGCTACCTTTCGGGCGAAACGCCGATCCCGTGCGTTGCCTGTAACAGCCGTCTGAAATTTGCCTCATTGGATAAAATGGCGGTTAGTTTGGGGTGCGATAAGGTTGCGACGGGACATTTTGCCCGCGTCGAATATGACGAAGACGCGGATCGTTATCGCCTTTTTCGCGGCAAAAATCACTGGAAAGATCAAAGCTATTTTCTCTGGGAACTGACGCAGGATCAATTATCACGGGCATATTTTCCGCTCGGTGATATGCTGAAATCGGAAGTCCGCGATATTGCGAGAGACGCCAATCTCTACACCGCCGAAAAACAGGAATCGCAGGAAATCTGCTTCGTGCCGGACGGAAAATATTCGGAATTTATTGACCGCTATCTCGAACACGAAGGCCGCGAAGACGAAATCCCCGAAGCGGGCGAGATCGTCAACGCGAAAGGCGAGGTCTTGAACGAACATACGGGCATTCACCGCTACACCATCGGCCAACGGCGAGGTTTGGGCATCGCCCACGAAAAACCGCTCTACGTTGTCCAGATCGAACGGGCAAAAAACCAAATCATCGTCGGCGAAAAAGAAGAACTCGACTCCCTCGAATTCACCGCCAAAGGCGTCAACTGGGTGGCGTTCGACGAGCCTTCGGAACCCGTTCGGGCTGAGGTCAAGGTACGCTACCGCCACCAACCCGAACCGGCGACGATCTACGCTTTACCCGAAGCCAGAGCGAGAATCGTCTTCGACGAACCGCAGGCCGCCATCACGCCGGGACAAGCGACCGTTTTCTACAACGGCGAAGAAGTTGTCGGCGGCGGTTGGATCGAAAAACAATCTATTCTAGGAACGTAAACCTTTTGCAAAATAATTTAGAAAAAATCAAGCAACTTCAAGCTGAAATTTACCATGTGTTCGGTGAAACAAGTTACCCGAAAAATGAAGTTCTCATCGAGCATCTTTGCGATGAATGTGTAGGTCTACACCAGGATTTTGCCGAAAAAAAGTGGAATGAAGTAAATGAGGAAATCATTGAAAAGAATTATGATAACCTGCCTTTATTTTCGCCCGAAGCTTTTCATTATTTTCTCCCCGCTTATTTGCTTTACACTCTTGAAAATTTTGAATCCGATGTGGCGGAATTTACCCTATATTCGATCGCACCTGATAAACATTGGAAAGATAAAAACGGCGAGGTAAATGATTATCATAAACGGAGATTTGAACCTTTCGATGATGCTCAAATGAATGTCATTCACAAAATGCTTTTACTTTATCAGGAAAATCCTGACTATTATAATGAATTCAAATTGATTGAACGTGCATTTGGTAGACTAAAAAAAATTCGTGAAGCGTCAAAATGAAAAAGTCTGAACCTACCTCTCTAAAATGGACGTTGATTAATTTTGGATTATACTCGAAAATAACTTAAAACCAGAGTTTTACAAAGAGGGAATATTCTATGACAAAAGTAAAAAAGAGATTGAGCAAAAAGGCAAAAGAGGCTCTCAAGGTTTTGGAAAAGCTAAAAGAGTCGGAAAATTCAAAAACGACCGGCGGTTCAAAGAGTGGTCAAACGAATGCACCGAATAATCTGGCGGTTAAGATAAATGTTGCCCATAAACCGAGACCGAATAAAAAACGCGGTTAAATTGTATATTGATTAAATCCAAACTCCGCAAAATCTATCTTGCCAAACAAAAATCTTTAAGCGAACCGGAAAGACGCGAAAAAAGCATACAGATCAAAGAACGGTTCTTTGCAAATTTTGATCTGCAAGAGATAAATGTTTTGCATCTCTTTCTTTCGATCGCGGAAAAGGGCGAGATCGAGACATCGTTTATCTTTGATGAATTGCGGGCGAAATTTCCGCAGATCAGAACGGTCGTGCCGCGGGTGGATTTTGTCGAAGATCATCTGGAGCATCTGGAATTTAATGCGGAAACGAAACTAAAAACGAATCATTGGGGAATCAAAGAACCCGTCGGAAATGATTTTATCGGGGAAACGGAAATCGATCTCGTTTTAGTGCCGATGCTGTGCTTTGACGAGCGGGGTTTTCGCGTCGGACACGGGAAAGGTTATTACGATAAGTTTTTAAGCCTGTGCCGCGAGGATTGTTTGAAGATCGGTGTTTGAACCTGTCGAGAAAATAGAAGACGTGCGGGAATTCGATGTCAGACTGGATTTCTGCATGACGCCGCAGAAGATTTGGACATTTTAGAAAGTATCTCAAAATAGTAAAATTGTTTATCGCCTAGCGATTATCTGACATTAGCCGTGTAATTTATTGCCCGGAAAAGAAATATTTAAGAATGTTTGTCGCGTTAGCGACAACTGAATTTATTCATCAACCTTTATCAGTCGTCGCTAACGCGACTAAAACGTTTCGATCAACTTACTTACCGTGCAATAAATTACACGGCTAAACTCAAATGGCCGCTGACGCGGCATAAAATGTGATTTTGAAATAGCTCCCAGTAAAAAATAGAGAGAAGCTAAAAGCCACCGGCTATCACATCATTTGTTTTGCAAAGCGTCGCGGATTTCCGTCAGAAGTTCGACCTCTTTGCTCGGTCCCGAGTCTTCGGCTTCGAGTGCCGAGAAAAGTTTGACGGCGTAGCGGGCGATCAGGAAGATGACGAACGCGACGATGACGAACTGGATTATGTCGGTGATGAGCTGACCGTACATAATCAAAGGAGCTCCGCCTTCGATGGCTTTGGTAACCGCTTCCGGGTCTTGCAGATCGCTGTATTTACCGGTCGGGTCGTAATACAATTTGCTGAAATCTATGCCGCTGATCAGATATCCGATGGGCGGCATAATTATTCCTTCCACCATCGTCGTGACGATCTTTCCGAAAGCCGCACCGATGACCACCGCAACGGCCAGATCCAAAACATTTCCGCGTTGCAGAAATTTTTTAAAGTCATTCCACATATATTTGTCCTCTTTTTAGATTGAATTTCGGGGTATGCTAGAAGTTAAACTTTTTCTATACTTTAAGTCAAACTTTAAAAAATTTAAGGACTTATGGCACGCGAATATGAGTTTGTAACGGTTTGGGTCTTCGATGCCCCGGTCGAAAAGGTCTGGGCCGAGATCAAGGCTTCAGAAAATTGGAGCGTCTGGTGGAAAGGCGTTCTGCGGGTTGAGGAATTAAAAAAAGGCGACGCAAAAGGCGTCGGGAAAATCGTCCGCTCAACCTGGAAAAGTGCCTTGCCCTATAAACTCGTCTTCAATTCGGAAATTGTCCGGATCGAAGACTTCAAACTTATCGAAGCGAGAGCCTTCGGCGAACTCGAAGGACGCGGACTCTGGCAATTCGAATCTTTAGCAGAAAATAAAACCCGCGTTCAATACGATTGGCGGGTCCGGACGACAAAAAAATGGATGAACCTTTTTGCTCCCGTCGCCAAACCGTTTTTCCGTTGGAATCACAACGTCATTATGAATTGGGGCGGCATGGGGTTGGCGAAAAGATTAGATTGCAATCTGTTGAAAACCAGTAAACGGTAAACAGGACGATCATAAATATATTGTCTTTTATTGCTTTAAAAAAAATCTTGACTTGGAAAAATGAAATAAGTATGATTCCGCTATAATTTTTACAATTTGTTACGTAAATTGGACATCCCAGTATCTCCTACAACCTGCCGATAATTTCCTATCAGCTAAAGTTTAGAAGATTCTTTTATTAGTTTTGGGATTTGATTAAGTCAAAAGTGAAGATTTCACTTTTTTACCGAATTTTTAAAGGAGGTGTAGTATGTTTAGTGTCATTTGTGCGGCAGGCGGCACAGCCCCGGCAAATCCACATAATGGATTTACCACGTTCGATTTCAATCAAGCCGTTCATCCGGCCTTTGCTCTGGTTGCGGCGGGAGCTCCCGGAGCTCCGACCGGATGCTGTCTGGCTTTAACGATGGAATGGTTACATAACTGGCGGGCACAACATATCGGATATCAAGCCTGGGTAAACGCCGGCGGCGGCGGAAATGCGGGTGTTTTAGCCCACACCGTGGCCGCTCATGTTCCGCCGGGGCCGTGGCCGGCCACGGTCAACGGGATCATGGCTCCCGGATTGGGATTCGTAGCCGCCGGCGGTCTGGTCGCCGGTCCTGCCTGGGGGAATGCCGCAGCTCTGGCCGCGGTCGTTCTGGCACACCGCTATACAATTTTAGTGGCCACGGGCGGCATCGGTTCTCACGCTTTCGGCGTGTTTCGGGCCGGAAACGCCGTTTATTTTTTCGACTCCAATCATGGTGAGGTGTTTTTTCAAACAGCATTGGATTTTGCGAACTGGTTTTTTGGTAATTTTCCGATAACTTTGGTTTGGGTTACCGGCCCGGCTCCGGCTCTGTCGCGTTTACAATTTAATTAGAACATTTTTACCTAGCCCCGGAAATTTTAAGAGCCGGGATATTCCGGGCAAAATAAAAAATCCTTGAAAGCTTATGCCGTTCGCGAAGCGGTCGCGGCAATGGGCGGATGTGCGTGTTATTGACCTCCCGCAGATCGTAAAATACGGAACCAGGTAAAGGGAGAATTGCCGGAAGTTCGAAACGGATGAGATATGAGCCGCGATCGTGGAAAAAAATCTGCGGTCGCGGCGTTCAAATTTTCTGTTTTGCCAGCTTTTCAAGAAATTGTTTTTCCATTCTTTCAACGAATTTTTGGTAACCTTCCGCATCGATAAACGGGTTTTCGACCGAACCGTTTTTCATTTTTTCAAACTTTTCTTTCAGATTGAAAAATTGAGCGTGAGAAGAAAGAAAAACATCGACCGGTATTTTCTTTAATTTGGTGAAAGTGTTCGTAAAGTCTTCAGCGATGTTCGGATAATTTTTGTTGTCCACAAGGTTATAATCCAAAGTCGAGGTACTGCATAAAAACATAACGTTCAAGTTCTTTTTGTTTTCCTCGATCTCGGTCGTAAAGGTCGTACAACCTTTCGTATGACCGGGCGTGTAGAGAGTTTTTAATCGGACGCCGCCGAGTTTTACGTTTTCTTTGTCATCTATGATCTTATCGACCGCAACGGGCGTAAAGGAAAGGTCGTCGCCGAATCGGAAATCATCCCGGCCGCCTTTTTCCAATTGTTTGGCGGCTTCGCGGCTCGCGTAAAGTTTTGCTCCTCCGGTTTTTTCTTTTAAAACCTTCAAACCGCCGGCGTGGTCGTAATGCTCGTGATTGATGAGCAGAATTTTTACGTCCGTAAGATCAAAGCCGAGTTTTTTGACATTTTCCTCGACCATCGGAACGGTTTCTTCAAATCCGCTGTCGATCAAAATATGCCCTTTCGGCGTGGTTATCAGATAAACCGCCACATCCGAAGCCCCGACATAATAGATATTGCCGATGATCTTAAACGGCTCGACCGGCTGATTCATATCGCGGTCAAAATCACTTCTGATCTGAGCGTTGGGGGAAATAAAAAGACTTGAAAATAAAATTAAAGATGCGAAAAATATAAATGTTTTGTTTTTCATATTAGTTCAATCTAGATTAAGCATATGTCAAAATTTCATCAGGTTAATGCGGAAGATTGGGTAAAAGGAGATTATAGACCAACTGCTCAAATAAATGTCAAAACTTCTGACCTGGCAAAGAAATTTGATCTGACTTTCGAAGATTATTATGAGTCAGGAATGGGTATCACAAAAGTCGGAAACTTTATGACAGAAACAGGAATTCAATTCTACTTACAGGAATATCCAACGATCAACGTAAT
>JBGTRS010000216.1:0-7543 GCA_041940665.1 Pyrinomonadaceae bacterium
TGGCGGGATGTTTTCCGTAACCGCATCGTTTCGGCAATTATCGGTATTCTGGCGTTCACACTTTTCACGGCACTTTTTGTAGGTTGGCAGAGTTTTCAAATTTATGAAACCGAACGTTTAAAATACCAGCAAACGGTTGCCGATAAATGGTCAAATCAGCCAGATCGGCATCCGCATCGGGTTGCTCATTACGGCTATTTGATCTTTCGTCCGAAATCAACTCTGAGCTTTTTTGATTCGGGGGTAGAATCCTTTGCCGGAAATTCGATCTTTCTTGAAGCCCACAAACAGAATTCGGCAAATTTCAGCGAGGCGAGGCATTCAAGCGGCCTTTTGCGGTTCGGTGAATTGACTCCGGCAATGATACTGCAATTGCTCGTTCCGCTTCTGATATTTTTTCTCGGATTCGCCTCCGTAACGGGAGAACGCGAAAACGGAACTCTGCCGATGCTTTTATCTCAGAAAGTTTCGTGGCGAGATATTTTGTTCGGAAAAACTCTGAGCATTATTTTGATAATTTATGCACTACTTTTACCCATCGGTCTGAGCGGTCTCCTCTTCTGGCTGATATTAAGCAACGGTCAAATTACGTCGGAATCAATTATTCGTATTTTGTTTTTGTTCGGAATCTACGGAGTGTTTTTTGCTGTTTGTGCAGCTGTTTCGGTTCTTGTTTCGGCAATTCACAAAACTTCAAAAAGCTCTCTTTTAACACTGGTCGTAATCTGGATCTTGTTTTTTATCGTGATGCCGCGTGCTGTGCAGAATCTTGGGGCGATCATTTGCGAAACGCCTTCGCAATCCCAATTTGAGAAAAATATCGAAAAAGATACAAGCAAAGAAGGCGACAGCCACAATCCGAACGATCCGAAATTTGCCAAACTTAAAAAACAGGTTCTGGAAAAATATAAGGTGTCGGACGTAAAAGAATTACCGTTTAATTACGGCGGTTTCGTAATGAGCAAAGCCGAAGAGATATCTTCAAAGATTTTTAAAGAACATTATGGCGAAGTCCTCGAAAAATTCCGTTTACAAAATCGTTTTGCTGATTTTGCCGGTTTATTTAATCCGTACCTTGCGACGCGACAGCTATCTATGGCAGTTGCCGGAAGCGATTTTGCCAACTACGAAAACTTTCAATGGCAAGCGGAAGAATACCGCTTCGGAATGATCCAAAAATTAAACAAACTGCATACGGAAGAAATAAAAACCGAAAACGACCGGGCTCAAAAATTAGACCGGGAAATCTGGGATGAATTTCCGGCGTTTGAATATAAACCAATTTCTTTCGCCGAATCGCTAAAAAATCAAACCCTCTCGCTTGTAGCCTGTCTCATCTGGCTCGGTTTGGTCTTCGCCGGATTGTGGATTTACGAACCTGAATATATTTAGTAATGAACTTAAAGACAATTACAAAACTCGAATTGAAAAATTTCTGGAACGGACACAGTGTAATGGTGGTGTTTTTGTGCATCGGTCTGGCCGTGACGTATGCCGTTTACCATGGTGGCAAGGTCGTCGAAAAACAACGTGTGATCGTTGCGGAAACTCCCCGAATGCAAAGCGAACACACGGATAAAATGCTCGAAATTCACGACGGTAAAGATTTAGGTGACGTGCTTTACTATCACAAATTCTACACGGCTCACGAACCCTCGAACTGGTCTGGTTTTTCCGTCGGACAGAGCGACGTAAACCCTCGCAACATAAAGGTAACAATGCTCACTTTAGAAGGTCAGATCTATGCTTCCGAGTTGACCAATCCGACCAATCAATTATTCGGGAATTTCGATCTGAGCTTTGTCTTAGTCTTTCTTTTTCCACTGATTATCATTGCCTTTACACACAATTTGATCTCACAGGAACAGGAAAGCGGTACGTGGGATTTGCTTCGCTCGCAACCCGTTTCCGTTTGGAAAATTTTCTGGTTCAGACTCGGTTTGCGTTTTCTGGTCGTTTCGTTTGCGGCCATACTTTTTATCTCGCTCGGATGTGCATTACTCGGAGCCACATTCGATGAAAGATATTTATATGCGGTAATTATAACGGTGGTTTATTTCGCTTTTTGGTTCAGTGTTTCAGCATTTGTAATTTCATTCGGTAAGGGAACGACCTTTAACGCCCTTTCGCTTCTCGGAGTATGGATTTTTCTTGTCTTGCTAGCTCCCGCACTTTTGAGTTCGGTCGTAGCGACATTGTATCCCGTTTCGGAAAGTCTCGAGACAACCATCGAACAACGCGAAGGCTATCACGAAAAATGGGATCAGCCGAAAGCGGCAACTATGGAACAATTCTACAAAAAATATCCGCAGTTCAAGGATATTCCGATTCCCGAAGACAAATTCTCCTGGGGGTGGTATTACGCAATGCAGGAAATGGGCGACATCGAATCATCCGCCGCAACCGATCGTTACGATAAAAAACTCACTCAAAGACAAAAGTTTACCGAAAAAATCGCCTGGTTTTTACCGACGGTCAACACACAGCTGAAATTCAATGAGATCGCCGCGACCGATCTTGAATCTCATCTCAAATATCTCAAATCCGTGCGGGCTTATCATGCCGGAATTCGTCGAACTTATTATTCACATATTTTCAAGAATGCGAAATTATCCGATGTTGATCTCAAATTAATTCCAAAATTCGAATATAAAAACAATGTAAATGTAGAAGTTTTAACCGGCGAATTAATGGCAATTATTTTATCTACGTTATTATTTATATGTTTAGTTATATGCAGGAAAAATTATAATTGAAAATCAAATGATGATAAGTTGCCGGATAATTAATAAAATTATTGTTAAAACTTGTTGACCATATTTAAATATTTTCTTAAAATAAGATTGGTGAAGCTCCCACACTCACCTGACACTGATCTTGAATGGCTCGAAATAAATTTAAAATTAGTCTTAGATTCATACTTTTGGTTACCTTATTGTTTGTCGGAATTGTGCCGCTTTTGGTAACGGGGTGGATTCTGTCCGACCGCAGCGGAAAGGAATTGCGGGCGGCGGAAGGCCGGTACCAAACCCAACTTGTGCAGGGAAAGGCTCATCAGATTGAAAATTTCGGGCAGAACGTTATTGAATTGGTTTTGAGTTATGCCAACGCTTTTGAGATCGCCGATGATATGGCGGTTCTTTCCACCGAACAAACACAGAAAAAGCTTGGAAATTCATTAATGGCAAATCCCAGTCTGCTCGCCCTTTCGATCCAACCACTCCAGGGCGAATCATTATCGGCATACCGAAATGAAGTGATCAGTCAGGCCGAAATAGAAAAATTTTCCGAAGGGGCTTTGGGACAGATTGACAAAGTAAATCTCGCCATCGGCCATCCGCAGATGATCGAGAAAAGCGGTGAAATGGTTTTTGCGATCGCCTCACCGGTTCATATTCAAGGAGAACTTTCGGCGGCGGTCATCGCTGTCGTTTCACTTAACGGAATCGGCCAGATCATATCGGATAAACCGCAAAATGAACTGGAAATGTGGGAGCTCGGACTACCGATAATTTTTGTCGTTGATGAAAAAGGGAGGGCGATCTATCATCCGAATTCGGCCAATGTGACGAGCCGCAAACCTTTGACTCATTTAAAAATCGTTCAGGAATGGACAACGACCAACGATCAGATCCAATCGGCACTTTTGCCTTTTAGAACACAGTTCAGCGGCAAGGATTATGAAATGATCGGGGCCTATTCGACGGCGAATTTTAATAATCAATTGAAATTCGGAGTGATCGTCATGCAGGACGAGAACAAGTCTCTGGCAACTGTCGGCGATATGCGTATGCAGGTTTGGCTGATAAGTTTCGGAGTGGCGTTTGCGGTACTTTTGCTCGGTTTGATTCTGGCCAGACAATTAACTTTTCCGCTTTCGAAACTGGTAGAAGCGGCAAAAACGATCGCATCCGGCGACCTTTCCTATCGGATCGAAACAAAAAGAGTTTCGGAGATCGGAACCTTGGGCGAAGCGTTCAATACGATGAGCGATGAACTCGAGGAACATATTGACAACCTGGCGAAAGCGGCCAAGGAAAACCGCGAACTTTTTGTCGGAACTGTAAAAGCCCTCGCCGCCGCGATTGACGGAAAAGACCGCTACACGCGCGGACATTCGGAAAGAGTTTCAAGAGTCTCGGTCGCCATCGGCCAGCGTTTGGGAATGGACGACGAAGAACTCGAAACATTGCGGATCAGTGCATTGCTTCACGATGTCGGAAAAATTGCCATTGATGATTCGATTCTGAAAAAACCTTCATCTTTAACCGATGAAGAATTCGAAATAATGAAAACCCATCCGCAGGCCGGTTACAAAATTATGAAAAACATTCCGGCGATGAAGGATTTTCTGCCCGGAATGTATATGCACCACGAAATGGTCAATGGCAAAGGCTATCCGCAAGGATTAAACGATGAGGAGATTCCTCTCCAGGCAAAAATCGTTTCGGTGGCGGACACATTCGATGCGATGACGATTGATCGGCCTTATCAGAAAGGAATGGAATTGAACGCCGCCCTCGACCGGATAAAGGAATTTATCGGGACAAGGTATGACATCCGGGTCGTTGACGCATTGATAAAAGCCTGTGCTGACGGACAGATCGGCGTCGGGCGGGTTAAATTAAAAAATTTCGAATCGAAAAAAAGTCAGGAAGCACAATCCAACCATCAAAATAAAGTCCCCCAAAAAACAAATTCAATCAACTCTCAACCATTGTAATTTTTTATCTCAAAAAAATTTGAACGAATCATTTTTATAAAGAGGTTTTTGTAATGCATAATCCGAATGAAATTTGGCAAGCGGAAGTGAACGGTGAAATTTACGACACGACCTTCGGGGTTCTGACGGAATGGATCGCCGAAAATTCACTGCTTGAGTCGGACAAAGTGCGACGCGGAAATCTGCGTTGGCTGGAAGCCGGCCGGGTTCCGGCCTTACGGGATTTTTTCAATGCCAAAGCCAACGGAACCGAGCCGCCGAGTGTCCATATTTCAACCACCCGCAGTTTTCAATCGCAGGAAGAACTGGATCAGATAGAACAAAGAATTGATTCGACCAACAATTATTCGGAAAATCAGGTTTTTGAAAATACGACCGAAGCTGACAATTTTCATAATATTAAACAAAATTCTCCGGACGAACCGACGGAAGTTTTTCAAGTAGATACATCAGTTTGCAACATACATCCCGATCTTCCTTCAAAATTTATGTGCGGAGCCTGTTCCCACACATTTTGCCGTGATTGTCCGCAGGGATTCGGTAGCAAGGTTAAAATTTGTCCGTATTGCGGGGCGATGTGTCAGGATGTGGATGAATTTTTGGCCGAACAGCAGAAAGAATTTCAATATCAGGCCGATATTTCCGAAGGATTCGGTTTCGGAGATTTCGGAAAGGCCCTGGCTTATCCGTTTAACTTTAAGTCGAGTTTATTTTTCGGCGGACTGCTTTTTGCAATTTTCAGCATCGGACAGAAAGCGGGCGGGATGGGCAGTATTTTTCTGGTCGCCGCCGCCCTTTTTTGTTTGATGATGGCCAATGCTCTGACCTTCGGAGTTTTAGCCAATACGATTGATAACTTCTCGCAAGGCTTCAAAACCCGTGATTTTATGCCGGCGTTCGATGATTTTTCGCTTTGGGACGATGTCGTTCATCCCTTCTTTTTAAGCATCGCCGTTTGGATCTCATCCTTCGGATTGTTGATACTTTTGGTTGTCGGGATGGTTTGGTACGCCTGGAATTCTTTTTCAAGCCAAATCGGTCAGGCACAAAGCAATGTCTATTCACAGACTCAGGATTCACTCGAAACAAAAGAACATGTTTCGGATTTACTTGAAAAATATAAAAGACAAAACGAAGGACGGACGAACCTTGAAGTCGGCGAAGACGGTTTAACGGCAGGTCAGAGGGAAAATTTGGATGAAGAAGCTGAGTTTCAAAGATTGAACGAACTGGCCAATGACTACCGCAAACAACAGCTTGAATCAACGATCGGAAAAACGCCCGAAACTCAGGAAGCGGAAATGAACGCCTTTATCTGGCAGTTCGTCAAAATTGCCGGAGTATTTTTATTTTTTGCCGGAATCGCTTTGCTGTGGGGGGTATTTTATTTTCCGGCGGCGTGTGCCGTTGCCGGATACACGAGGTCATTTACAGCGACCATCAATCCGCTCGTCGGTCTCGACACGATCAAACATCTCGGTTTTGATTATGTGAAAATTCTGGCGATGTGTCTGATAATGTCCCTGATGTCGGGTTTTATCGGAATGATCCTGAGTATAATATTTTTCCCGTTCAATATGCCGGCGGTCGGAAACATACCGGCAGAATTCATCGGAGGCTTCTTTACATTTTATTTCTCGGTCGCGTTTGCCGTGACGCTTGGTTTTGCACTTTATAAAAACTCTGAAAAATTAAAACTTTACAGAGGTTAAATTCATTTTAATAATTCCTGAACATTTTCGAAGTTTCCGTCATTTTCAGCCGGTTTCAAACCGAGAATTTTGCACATCAGATTATAAACCTCGATATTTTGAAACGGTTCCGTCACGAAACCTTTTTTAAAGGCTTCGCCGTGTCCGATAAAGATCGCCCGCATTGATTCAAGGTCATTATCATAGCCGTGCGAACCTCGCAATTTATTAAAGTCTTTCGCAGCTTTATTTTTTTCAAACCGATCGCGCGTCATAATCCGCCAGCCTTCGTCGGGCAGAACAAGGATCGGAGCGATTCGCCGGTGGTTTCGGTATTGAAACCGTTCGGGAATTTCTGATTTTCGGTAAATTTTTGCGTTTTGCGGCAGTTTGGATTTTATCGAGTTATAAATCTCGTCTTCTTTTCCATCCTTGGGAAAGATCTGGACGATCTCGCTCACCCAAAATATCTGTTTGGCCGATTCGACATCGAACATTTCGTCCAAAATGACGACATTTTTCTGATCAACTTTCGTCATACCGTGGTCGGAAACAATGATCAAATTTACCTTTTTTTCGATCTTTCGTTTTTTCAAACCCTTATAAAGCTTGCCGATCATTTTATCAACATTTATAACCGCCTTTCTGGTTTCTTCAGAATCGGGCGAATTTCCATGGCCGGCGTCGTCAACATCGGAAAAATACAGAGTGTAAAGCGTCGGGCGTTGTTCTTTAGGAAGGTCGAACCAACTTAAAACCGTTGCGACTCTTTCCGCGTTCGGAATTTTTCCGTCATATTCTTTCCAGAAGGTCGGACGTACACCTTGTATCGGTGCTTCCGTTCCGGGGAAAAAGAACGCGGCGGATTTTTGGCCTTGTTTTTCCGCCGTCACCCAGATCGGTTCGCCTTGCCACCAACGCCCGTTTTGGACTTCTTCGCGTTTTCCTAAAGTAAAAACAGCGTCGAACTGAGGGTCATACATATTGTTATCAATAATTCCGTGATTTTCCGGCAGAAGACCGGTGGCGATCGTATAGTGGTTCGGAAATGTTTTAGTCGGAAATGAAGGCTTCATCCATTTTGCCCGCACACCTTCGGTAGCAAGTTTGTTGAGATTTTTCGGTTTGT
>JBGTRS010000217.1:0-7527 GCA_041940665.1 Pyrinomonadaceae bacterium
CAAATGTTTTAAAACAAAGTGAGCAGTAAGCAGATAAAAACTGCTCACTGCTCACCGCTCTCTTATAACTAATTCTTACACCGCCGCACTTTCGGTTACGTATTTACCGAGTGCCTGTTCGATGGCTTCTTTCGAAACCGCCCCGACGATGCGTTCTTTTTCTTCGCCGCCTTGAAAAATGATCAAGGTCGGGATACCGCGAACACCGTATCTTTGCGGCACGTTCATATTTTCATCAACATTCATTTTATAAACGCCGGCTTTGCCTTGATAATCTTCGGCGACGGCTTCAACCGTCGGAGCGATCATCCGGCACGGACCGCACCATTCAGCCCAAAAATCCACCAGAACGGGTTTGTCCGAACCCAATACATCACTTTCAAAATTTGCGTCAGTTGCTTCTCTTGCAAAATCTCCCATTTTATTAAATTCTCCTAAATATCTATTATTTCTTAAAATACCTTTTTCGTGATACTACCCAATATCCGAAAACAATGCAATTGTAACAAATCTTGTTACAATTAGCAAGTTGTATTTTCAACCCTAGCTCAACTCTTCAAAGTCGCCTTCAAACTTATCTCCGCACCGCTCAAAACCTGCGAAACGGGACAAGTTTTCTTTGTCTTTTCAGCAATTTCCTGAAATTCGTCATCGCCGATTCCTTCGACTTCAGCGGTCGTTTCAAGATCAATGTTGGGAATCACAAAGCCGTCGCCCTGTTTTTCGATCTTCACGTTCGCCGTCGTCTGTATGTTTTTCGGTTCATAACCGGCACGACCCAAATTTCCCGAAAGTGCCATCGTAAAACAGCCCGCATGAGCCGCCGCGATCAGTTCCTCCGGATTCGTGGTCGCCTGATCTTTGTCTTCGGAAAAACGCGAATTAAAAGAATACGCTCCTTCGAACGCACCGCTTCCCAAAGCCACTTTTCCCCGGCCTTCCTGTATGCTTCCCGTCCATTCCGCGTCCGCTTTTCTTGTAAAATTCATATTCACTCCTTTATATATCCAATTTCTATGCCAAAAATTTAAAAAACGAATTTTAATTCACATAATCCTTTTCAAGCGGCGTAATGTCAAACTCCAGAATTGCCGTTTGTCTAATCACCTTGATCTTCTGTTTTATTCCAACCCGTTCGTCCGACAAAAGTCTGTGCAGATCGTCAATGCCCTCGACCCGCTTGCCCGCCAGTTCGATGATCGTATCGCCTTCGCGTAAATTCGCCCGTCTCGCCGGAGAATCAGCATCCATGGAAAGTATCAAAACTCCCGTTTCATTTGGCAAATTGTAATAGCGGACGATCTTTCTGAGAATCGGAACATTTTGCCCGGCCATTCCGATATAACCTCGTTTTATTTTTCCGTCGCGAATCAGACGGCCGGCAACAAATTTTGCCGTATCAACGGCGATGGCAAAACAGATTCCTTGAGCGGGCATAATTGTCGCCGTGTTGACGCCGATGACTTCGCCGCGTGAATTAACCAGCGGGCCGCCGGAGTTTCCGGGATTCAGAGCCGCATCGGTTAGAATCACATCATCAATCAGACGCCCCGAATTTGAACGCAGACTTCTGCCCAGAGCCGAAACGACTCCCGCCGTTACGGTCGTCTGAAACCCGAGCGGATTTCCGATGGCGATTGCCAACTGCCCGACCTTCAAACTGTGCGAAGTCCCGAGCCGCGTCGCACTGATTTCGGGAGCATTGATCCGCACGACAGCCAAATCGGTATCGGGATCATCGCCAACCAAATCCGCCTGAAAACGTCTCCCGTCCTGCAAAACCGAATTGATCCTTTTCGCCCCGCTGACAACATGGCTGTTCGTCAAAATAAATCCATCCGGCGTAAAAACAAACCCCGAACCGCTCCCGGCAGGCTGATTCGGCATTCTCCGTCCGCGTGTTGCTTTCCTTTTCCCCTCAATCTCAATCTTAACAACCGCCGGACTTACTCTCTCACTCGCATTAACAACCGCCTTCGAATAAGAATCAAAAATCTCCGCCTCATCAAAATCCTCACCAGAATTCGACGAAAGCAGAGTCTCATATTCCCCTGCGGAGGTTGATAAAAATTTTAACTCATTTAGCATATTTTAATTGTAACAAGACAAGTTACAAAAGGCAACACATCCACGTTGTCATCATGAGTTATTATTTTTAATCCAAATCTGATCACACCATCAAACCATCACTGTAATACTAACTGACGCTCGAATTATTAATTTCTGCAATCGTATTTGAATACAAAATGATTTTACGGAACAAAAGACAGATAATTATTAAAGGATTTTTGTATATCCCCATTTCCCTGCACAATAATTTTTAATACTTTCGGCTCCAAGATTACAAGGTTTATTTTCGGTATAGCAGCTTTCAGCACCCGCACCAACAACATCTTGTCCATTAACCTGACATATAAAGCTCTCACCTTTCGAATCTCCAGGTCTGTAACCCCATTTATCAAGCGGAAGTCTGTTCATCTGACCATCAATTTCTTTATATCCTCTCCCAAATCTACGGATACAACTTCCTGTTGCAAAATAACCTTCTCCACCGACTTCGGTAAACCTTAAGGCATCAAAACTACTCTCTCTAACGGTTTTTCTAACACCCTGATCATCAAAGACATAACATCTGAAAAACAAGGAAGTCGGTCCACTTTTAACACCTTTCCATCCATAAAATTTTGGTGGCGGTGGAGTGGTATCAACTTCTGGCAGAAAGAAATCAGTTGAAAAACTTGTCGGGTTTTTCCCTGCAATTCCTTTAATTGTGCCTCTTACAGATCCTCCTTCAACTGATCTTTTCAAAATAAATCTATCTTCATCCTGAAGATTTTTAAGTTCATTAAGTTCCTTTGAAGTTCCTCCCGACAATATTGTTCTTATATCTTCTAACTTCCCTAATGCACTAACTCTCCATCTAACAAAAAGAGTTGCTTCATTTTTATCCGGATTTTTAAAATATGAGTATAGTTTTATTTCTTCTCTTTGCATACACTTCAGCCAAGCATCAACCTGTGTATCAGTAATTAAAGAAGTATATGCTGTGCGAGATTCCTCACGTGTATAACGGTATCTCTTTTCTCCAAAAAGTTTTGCTCTTTTTTCATTAAATTCTTTATATTCACCACTAAAAAGGGGTTTGTATTTTGCCTTTGCTTCTTTCTTCGCAGATTAATAGTTTTCTTTATTAACCAAATGTAACCAAGCAAGGTCAACCTTTACATCCTCTTTTTCATAACTCGTTTGAAGTAACAAAACTGAATCACAGCTTTCTTGGTCAACCGCATACACAGTAGCTGAAAACAACAAAACCAATACCAACAGAATACTTTTTACTCGAAACATATTTCCTCCTAAGTTTAGATTAATTTTGGTAAGCGAACAGCCCACCTATATATATATGGAGGAATTTGATGTTTCCTTACGTAATTTTATAAATTTTGTTAAATCTTGAACCGCTACAATTCTAAGATCAAGATTACTGCTTCGCCGCCCGATGTGCGAAAAGTTTCTGACTATGAAGTTGGTTTTAATAAATATTATTTATTGCATTCTATAGTGCCTTTGACTCTACAGAAATATGGACCATTTCCCTCTGTAGCTGCCGTGAAATCGCTTGTCTCTGCTCCTCGCTTAACTCCTCCGGCATCACTGCACCAAGCTTTCGCCTCAGTAACAGCATTTTTCTTCATTCTTTCATCATTTCTGACTCCCACAGTTACTTGGCTACATTTTCCCGTATCAACATGATCATAAAACTTGCTTTTGCCAACACTTGAAGTTGATAAACTTGCTTCAGTTACACCAGGTTCTTGAATTCCTGCTAAAACTAATAAGCAGCTTAAGAATATCAAAATCAGTAATCCCTTTATCATCTCTCTTCTCTCAATTAAATTAATCATTGGTTTCTCCTATCGTTTTGACTTTTTTCGTTTCGATAAATATGAACAAGAAAAGTTGGTTCACACTTTTGCCTTGCAAAACTACTTATTTATATATGAGTATTTTTTGCTTTTTATTACAAAGTTACAGATAACAAATTAAAATTCAGCGTGACAATATATAGGGGTTTGGCAAAATATGACCTGTTTTTGTATGATTATCTAACATCAATAATACAAGGAAAACACATGAGAAAAATAACTCTTTCGCTGCAGAAATTTGTTGCATTAACCGCCATTGTGCTATTCAGTGCCGGTATTAGTCTGGCAGATACGCTACCTAAAGTAACTTTTAACACGAGTCTGCCTCAAGACGGTTCGATCGTGTTGGGCGTAGGAGATAATCTGGTGTTGGATCGATTTGGTCGGGAGATAGATAGTGCTTCGAACTCCGGACTTACCGAAGCGATCAAGAAAGCAGACTTCAAGGGAAATAGGCTCAGCTACAAAGTAATTCCCGCACCCGCCGGAACCAATTTTGCTCAAATACTTCTGGTTGGTCTTGGCGATACAAATGAACTGAATGCACTTGATTGGCGAAAGATCGGTGATCTGGCTGTCAGACATTCGGTCAGATACTTTAAAAAAGCTGTGCCGATCGCTATCGAAACTAATTCTGAGAACACTGCAAACATTGCTTTCGGTGCCTCCCTGGGTGCTTATGGTTTCGACAAGTATTTTACTGACAAGACGAGACACAAACGTCAGTCCGAAGTGATCGTTGTCAGTTCCAACGCGAGTGCAGCGGAAACTCTATTTAATGCCGAACACAGATCTGTTGTAGATGGAATCTGGTTGACGAGAGATATTTCCAATGAGCCCCCGAACGTAATCTATCCTGAGAGTTTTGTCTCGTTTTGGCAAGACCGTTTTAAAGGTATGGAAAACATCAAAATCACTGTTCTTGATGTGGAAGACATGATGAGGATGAATATGGGGGCAATTTATGGAGTTGGAAGAGGCTCGAAAAGACCGCCCAGGATTCTCATCGTCGAATACATGGGTGGCAATAGCGGCGATAAACCCATAGCACTCGTGGGTAAGGGGATAACCTTCGACAGCGGTGGTATTAGTTTGAAAAACCCGGATGGAATGTGGGACATGAAATACGATATGTCCGGTGCCGCCAGTGTTATGGGTGCAACCTACGCCATCGCCGGACGTGGAGCCAAGGTCAATGTCGTAGCAGTAGCGGCATTGGCGGAGAATATGCCGGGAGGTAATGCTCAGCGACCCAGCGATGTCGTCAAGACGATGTCCGGTAAAACTGTTTCCATCCGCTCCACTGATGCCGAAGGACGCCTGGTGCTGGCTGATGCAGTTTATTACACCGACAGTAAGTATAATCCGGCAATCTTGATAGACCTTGCGACTCTGACAGGTTCAGCAGGTCGAGCATTGGGTGAAGATTATGCAGCAATGTTCAGCCGTCATCAGGAATTGTTCCAGGGTTTCATTGATGCCGGTAAGGCGACTGGCGAAGAGGTTTGGCAATTGCCGCTAAATGAAAATCATTTTAAAGCTATCGAGCACGATGTCGCTGATGTTATGAACTCCGGACCATCTGCTCCGGGAGCAAGTGCGGGTGCCGCATTCATCGGATATTTCATTAAGGACACAACCAAGTGGGTGCACTTTGATATTGCCGGTGTCGACAACACGGCGAGGGAAAGGACATTTCAGTCAACCTCCGGATCACGGAGCTTCGGCGTGCTATTGCTCAATGAATATGTGAAGAGGAATTACGAGCAGTAATGAAAACAAACTAATAGTTAACTTAAAGGTGTCAGATTTGGTGGATTTTGCTTGTAATTAATGGATGTTCCGCACCTTTCTAAAAATACTAGTAAATTGAAAATTCGTTATTTTCGGACTACCCCGTAGCAAGCTATCGGGGAATTCTTACGGATTAAAAATCATTTTCTAAAACTATCCGGTAACGCGGTTTGCCGTTTTCGAGATGCTCGAAGGCTTCGTTTATTTCCGACATTTTGAAATCTTCCGTGACCGAGTTAATTCCGTGTCTGGCACAGAATTCGAGCATGTCCCTGACAACTTTCGGACTTCCCGTGGCGGTTCCCGTCAAAGATTTTTGTCCCATGATCAGATTGAACGAAACGACCGGGATCGGTTCCAGAACGGCACCGACGATGTGCATTTTGCCTTTCGGGGCGAGTGCTTTGAAATATAATTCCCAATTAAGGGGAACGTTGATGGTTGAGAGGATCATATCGAATTTGCCGGCGAGTTTTTCGAGTTCCAGGTCGCTTCTGGTATCAACCAGATAATCGGCTCCGAGAGATTTAGCCTCGTCGGCTTTGTCGGGCGAGGTTGAAAACGCCGTAACTTCGCAACCCCATTTATCGGCAAACTGTAAGGCGAGATGTCCCAAACCGCCGATGCCGACGATGCCGACTTTATCGGTCGGTTTGATATTGTTCTGGACGAACGGATTAAAAACCGTGATGCCGCCGCAGAAAAGCGGCCCTGCTTTAGAAATGTCGAGCTCATCGGGCAGTTTGACCGCCCAATCCCAGTTGCAACGCACCCGTTCGGCAAAACCGCCGTGGCGTTCGACGATCGTGCCTTCAAGATTCGGGCAGTTTATCTGAAAACCCGAAATGCAGTTATCGCAATGTCCGCAAGTCGCTGAATTCCAACCCAAACCGACCTTGTCGCCGATCTCCAACCCCTTTGTGTTTTCGCCCAAAGCGACGACTTCGCCGACCGCTTCGTGTCCGCCGACAAACGGAAACTCCGTCATCATCCATTCATTTTTGAGCATCGAAAGATCGGAGTGACAGATTCCGCAATGCGAAACTTTTATTTCAACCTGCTCACTTCCCAATTCACCCGCATCATATTCAAACGGCTGAAACTCTCCGCCGGCGGTCTGTGCCGCGTATGCTTGTATTTTGTTGCTCATAATGTTTTCCCTAAATTGTAAACTAAATCTTCCGACATATAATCTTTGCTTTCAAAAATATGCGGGTAATGTTTGATAAATTCGCTGATGGCTAATTGATACGGCAAATCGGCAAAATCTCCGTATGAATGCAGATATTCCATAAACGCATTACCTTTCACATCAAACTGCTGAAAGATCGCGTCTTCCGTTCCGTTAAATTCTAATGTAGCGACACCTAAATGATGACATAATCTCGCATCAAATGCTGGGGTAACTTTTAACCATTTTCCATCAAGATAAAATTCCGTCGCACCGTGAAAAACCAATTTGTTTGTTTTCAAGACCTTTTCAATTCTGCCCGTCGCGATATGATTGGCGACGATGTAAAAACTGAGACGGCTCGGAATGCCGACAAATCTCGCCGTTGCCGCCAGCAGCAGAGCTTTTTCAATGCAATAACCGTTGTTCTTTTTCAAAAGACTGCTTGCTTTTAACCCCTCTTTTCGTAGATCCAAAACATACGGATTATATTTAAATCCGTCCCGCACGGCATAAAAAAGCTCTATCGCATTTTCTTTTGCCGATTTCTTTTTATCGGAATTTTCTTCGGCAAATGCTTGAACTTCAGGGTTATCAAAATCTATAAAATATGTCGGTTCTAAATAATGCTTCATA
>JBGTRS010000218.1:0-7526 GCA_041940665.1 Pyrinomonadaceae bacterium
GAAGGGAAGTCACGCCGCCGGTTTGGGATATGAACTGTCTCGAGCAGGTGTGCGGAATCTGCACGATGGTCATCAACGGACGCGTGCGGCAATCCTGTTCGGCTCTGATTGATGATTTGCTGATCGAAACCGGAACGAGCACGGTTTCGCTGGCTCCGATGACGAAGTTTCCGAACGTGCGGGATTTGAAAGTTGACCGGACGCCGATGTTCGATCATCTCAAGAAAGTCAAGGCGTGGGTGGAACTCGACGGCTCGTATTCGCTCGGTGCGGGACCGGCGATGTCGCAGGAAACGCAGGCGGAGCGTTATGCTTACTCGCGTTGTATGACGTGCGGATGCTGTTTGGAAGCCTGTCCGCAGTATCACGATGACAATTACATCGGGCCGCAGGCGATCGCCCAGGTTCGGCTTTTCAATATGCATCCGACGGGGAAAATGGAACGTGATGAAAGGCTCGAGGCTCTGATGGATGATGACGGCATCGCCAATTGCGGTAATTCGCAAAACTGCGTGCAGGTTTGTCCGATGGGCATTCCTCTGACGAGAGCGATCTATGAAACGAACCGCGAAGTTACGGTACACGGACTGTTCGGCTGGTTGAAAAAATAAACCAAAAAGAGTTGGAACTATATTCCAACTCTTTTCTTTTATAAAAGAATTTTTTGAATAGATTTATTGCAGGGCCTCGACCACCGGAAGTTTTTCAAAGTTAAGCGGTATGTTGTCAGTTTTAGCATTGATGAATTCCTTCATTTCCTCGAAACTCATCGGTTTTGCAAAATAAAATCCCTGAGCACCTTCGCAGTTGAGTTTTTTCAAATTATCGAGTTGGAGTTGGTTTTCAACACCTTCAGCGATGACCTTCATACCAAGACTGCGGGCGAGCGTGATGATCGTTTGGACGATCTCGATATTTCTGTTTTTGTTTTCAATCGCATCAATAAATGACCGGTCAATTTTCAAAGTTGAGATCGGAAGTTGTGTCAGATAACTTAAATTTGAATAACCTGTCCCGAAATCATCGATATTTATTTCGATTCCGAGTTCTTTTAAGTCGGTGAGCATGCCGATGGCTTTTTCCCGATGCTTGAAAAAGACCGTTTCGGTTATTTCTATCTTCAGATTGCGAGCGGAAAATCCGGTTTCGTCAAGGATTTTTTTGATGTTTTTAACCAGATTTCTTTGGGCAAACTGTTTGCAGGATAGATTTACGCTAAGGATTAATGGTTTCGGTGAATCCAGGATTTTATGAATCATCTGCATTTCACGACAGGCTTTTCTGATGATCTGTTCTCCGAGAGAATTTATCAAACCGATTTCTTCGGCCAAGGGAATAAATTTATTGGGCGGAATGTTCCCGAGCGAACTGTGATTCCATCTGGCCAATGCTTCGAATCCTTCGATCCTTTCCTCTCTGCCGAGCGAATAGATCGGCTGATAAAAAACGGTAAATTCCTCTTTTTCAACCGCCCGGCGTAGATCGGTTTCAAGCTGAAATGTTTCCTTGGCCAGTTCGTGCATATCGGGGTCAAAAACCTCGTGTCGGGCCTTGCCCGCCCGTTTTGCCTGATACATAGCCGTATCCGCATCCCGCATCATATCTTCCGCCGTTTCATGGTCGGCCGTGTTATGCAGAACACCGATACTTGCCGAACTGTAAACTTCATTTCCGCTCAGATCGAACGGTTCGTTAAATTTTGCCTGGACACGTTCAGCGACCTTGATGATCTCATTTTCATCAAATTTTCCTTCGACCATGATGATGAATTCGTCGCCGCCGAGCCGGGCCACCAGATCCGTCGGGCGGACGCAATCCTGCAGATGTTCGGCGATTTGGATCAGCAACTGGTCGCCGATGATATGTCCGAGACTGTCGTTGACATTCTTGAAACGGTCAAGGTCAATGAACAAAAGGCTGACCTTGTAGGTCGGATTGTAATGAGCTTTGGCCAGGGCATGCTCAAGCCGCGTCATAAACATCGCCCGATTCGGCAGTCCGGTCAATGAATCGTGGGATGCTTCATACTGCAGTTTTTCTTCGGCAAATTTTTTGTCGGTGATGTCCTGGATTTGAAAGATCAGGTTCTGCATTTCGGATTGGGAATTTTTGATCGGTGAAACGCTCCACGAGACCCAGACCGTGTCGCCGTTTTTGTGCAGATATCTTTGTTCAAGCTGACAGGTTTCCGTCTTTTCGCTTTTCAAGTCGTGGATTTTGACGAGTGTATCTCCCAGATCTTCCTTGAGAATCATTGACTGAAAGTCCGTTTTTAAGAATTCCTTTTCCGTGTAACCGAGGATCTTGCTTAACGCCCGATTTACTTTGAGCCATTTTCCTTCCGATGAAACCAGAGCGATGCCGATCGGAGCATAATCAAAGGCACTGCGGAATCTTTCTTCGGATTCTTTAAGAGCGATGGATTGTTTCTGAAGAGCTTCGGCGTGGTTTTCCGCCTGTTCGGCCTGGAGGATGGACATTTCGACATTTTCCAGATACATCTTGTAACTCAGATAGATGAGAAGAATTATCGGAAATGAAACGAGAATGACGCCAAAGCCAATGTAATGAGTCAGCTGGAAAAGCAATCCGGCACTCGCCGCACCGACAAAATAGGTGACAAAGATCCAGAGATATTTTGTCTTCCAGGTTTCCCAGAACGGACGTTCACTTTTTAATCCGCCGTAAACGGCCGCGATTAAGGTGTTTACGGTAAACTGAGTGAGACCCATAATTGCCAGAGCAATCACGAATTTATCCCAGGCCTGATTTTCGCCCTTGTATTCAAGATCGGCGAGTAAGCCTGAAAAATGCAGTGTGGCAACCAAAATCGCCGTGCTGAGTCCCATAACGCCGGCGTTAAAAAATACGGTAATTTTCTTTTTGCAGACACGCCACGCCTGACAAAATGCCTCAAGCGAAGCCAGAATAATAGCGACTTCGCCGCCGTACAGCAATAATGCCAGAAATATAAATGTGTCGGAGACAGCTATATAGGATTTGAAACGCGGGATTTGGATCGAGATTCGTGAGCAGATGCCGATCGTAAAGGCGGCTAAAAAAACGAGATAAAAATCAACTTTTTGGTAAGGCAACCTGAAAAGTGCAACGGCCACGCAAAACAGCCCGAGCACAATTACAGATATCATAAACTTTTCGGTAATTGATTTTATGTTCATTTACAATCCAAAGTGGGATGCATCTACATTTTTATAATCTGAGGAAAAACAATTTATTTATTTGTTTATTCAAGCTGAGATAAAAGTGTTAAAAAAGTTTTGTTCTTTGGGAAATGGAGAGGACGTTGAAAACAATACTTATTATGAACCATTAAACCTGGTTTGTCTATTGTTTTTTTTGTTAAACAAATATGGTTTTACAGCTATCATTGGATATGAATCCGGCTTTTTCAAAACAACGGTGAGCGGATTTGAATTTCAAATTGCTCAATAAACAAATATTTTCGACTCTCTGAAGTAAACTCGTGTTTAGTTTTGACAAACAACTCGCGGCGACGCCCTGACCGCGATATTCCGGTGATACATAAACGCCTTCGAGATAAATGACATCGTCGGTTTCAGCCACAATATCGGCTTTGAAAACGAGTTTGTTATTTTCAAATACCACAAAAGTTCTTTCTTTTTCGATCCTTCGCAAACATCTTTTCAGAAATCCTTCCGGGTCTTTTTCCAAAGGATCTGTTCCGCTTTCGAGTAAGGCAACCTCCGCGTGAGCTTTGGCGATTTGTTCAAGTTCTTCAGCGTCGGCAAGCCGTACATCCCATTTACATTTTTGAACCAGATAGGGAAAATTTAATTCGTAAAGTTTTTCCGTGCAGACGAGTCTCGGCTGAGAACCGTCCTGTTTGTAAAGATTCCAGAATCTTTCGATCGAGTCGCCGTCGGACATCATTACATAGATCGGTGTTTCCGATTTTCTGGCGGCGATCGCCAGTGCCGTCAAGGCTTCTTCGGAACGGGCTTCGACAAGTGTCGTGTGGCCGATCAACGCCACGCCTTCGAGTTTGCCTTCGGGATTTCGGTAACCGAAGTATTTTCCGCGATTCAGATCGTTTTCAAAACCGTTGTCTTGAAGAAAGCTGGTCATCACCACCGTATGAACCGGCCGGACTTTCAGGAATTCAAATACTTCGGCTTGTTTGTCATCCGTTAAAATTTCAAGTCTCTTTAAGTCGGGAACCGCAAATGCCGCAACTTCGTTTTCGGTAACTTGATTTTTAGCGAAATTAATGTGTCTCACAGTTTGTAAGTTCATAATCTTCCTCCTGTTTTAACTGTGTTAATTAATTATTCTTCGCCATAAATAGTTGCACTGTTTGCATTCGCACTGCTTGAGCGGTCGGAGACGACCACACCGTCCGACATGACTACGCCGTCCGAGACGACCACGCCGTCCGAGACGACCACGCCGTCCGATAACACAACTCCATCCGACAGAACAACTCCGTCAGCCAGTATTTCGCTTTCGAAAAATAGCTGTCCGCCGAGCATTGATGTTCCGTCATTTGTCAGAATTTGATTATGAACCTGGATATTTGAACTTATCCAAAAATTGCTGTTGAGAGAAAAACTGTTGTTTGTAAAGCTGACGCCTTTGTTAAACCACGAACCGTTTTTATAGATCGGTTGGAATCGGTCGGCTAAATTTGTTCCGGTTAAAAAGACATGGCTGGCAATGACACCTTTCGACCACGAAAATGTCTGGCCGTTCAAGGTTGTTTGCTGGGTCGGAAAGGTTGTTCCCGCAGGTTGCAGAAGCAAACCGGAACCGGCTGTACTGAAATTTACGTCCGTTCGGTACGAGTTTGCCAATCTGATCGCACCCTCGATGTTCAGATTTCCGGAACCCTGTTCGAACATATTGTAGCCGTTCAAAGGCTGAGCCGTGTATTCCAAAATCATTTTCACCATCTGCGGTGTCAGATGCGGATTTAATTGAAAGAGAAGAGCCGCCGCTCCCGAAACAACCGGAGTTGCCATCGAGGTTCCGCTCATTCTCATAACGTCATTGTCATCGCCGACAATATCCATACCGACTTCAATTAAAGACGGATATTGCATCGGTAGGTAACTGTTCGCTTTTGATTTTGCCGCGGCAATTTTGTTGCCCGGAGCAACGATGTCGGGTTTGATGAGGTTATCATAGACTTTTTCATTATTCGCATTGACATAGTGACTACGGGTCGGCCCTCTGGAACTGAAGGTGGCCATGACATCGTCATTTCTGGCATTTGTTTGTTTGGTATTGACCGCCCCGACCGTTAGAACGGATGGATCGTTTCCGGGTGAATGGATATAACCGTATACTTTATTCCCCTGTGAATCTTTACCTTCATTTCCGGCGGCGGCTACCACCAACACGCCTAAAGCGTTCAATTCCTGAACCTTCAGGTTGATCGGATTGTTCGTATAGGTATCCACGGCCGGAGTTCCGAGACTCATATTCACGACACGGATGTTGTATTGAGCGTGATTGGTGATAAGCCAATCGAGAGCGTTCAATAACCAGGATGTTCTACCGGTTCCCTGTCCGTCCAGAACCTTCAAGTTTATTATGCTGGCATTCGGAGCGATTCCGCCGTAAGCACCTGAGTTTCTTGAATTTTTTCCGGCAACGATTCCGGCGACGTGTGTTCCGTGACCGTATTCATCATCGGATCCGTCCTCGGTCGTGACAAAATTCTTGTTAAAGACGATCCGGCTGTGGTTGCCATTATCTTTAAAGGCTTTATGATTGGGGTAAATTCCCGAATCGAGAACGGCGATGCCGATTCCGGTTCCGTCCAGATCGTAAGCCGCCCGATTCGAATTGCCGGGTTGTTGGCGGAGATTCGTTATTCCGATCGTATCTTCAACATGTCCCGTTTTAGCCGTTTGGCGATCGGGCGACATATAGTTGATCAAACCGCTGGTCGAAAGTTCTTCGACGGCACTCAGGGGTAGATTGACAACGATCGTATCCGTGTTTCCAATGCGGTCGTTCAGGCTGATATTATTTTCAGCCATAATTCTGCGAAGCGTCGGATTGTCCGCATCCTTGGTTTGCAGGATGACGTCGAGACGTTTTTTACCGGCCGGATCGTTTTTCAGCATTTCACGCAGATCGGATGAAACATTATCACCGCGATAACGGGTTTTTTGTGCATCGCTTACGTTTTCTCCCAATCCTTTAAAGTCGCTTTTGCCGATCATAACCGGCACAAAAACAGCCGAGATTTCGGCGATGGTATCAATTTTTTCGATATATGCTTGTTTGGATGAACCACCGATGATCTTGACCTGATTATTCAAAATTGCATTCGTCAGTTTATCGTTTAACTGGGAACTACCGACAAAATTCGTCAGATCATCTACAAAAAGAATCACATCCTTTTTTGAGATGAGTTCGCTGACGATAGTTTGAAAGATTTCGCTGACCTCTTTCGGGTTGTCGGCACTTTGGTATAATTTGCCGGCTTCGAGCATCAAAATCCGTTTGTTTTTCAAACTTGCCGGAACATCGCCTTTAGCGATCCGCGAGGCCAGAATCTCGACAACCAGTTCCTGACTTTCGCCAAATTGGTCTAACAAAGCCGGTTGGCGGAAATTTCCGTTTGCCAGAAATCCGACCAGCCGATCTGCTTCTTTGTCGAATTCGCCGGACAAGCGAAGTTTTCCGTTTTCGGCAAGTTTCGTCAGATCGGTTGTAAAACGGTCTATAATAATTGATTCAGCTTTTTCCTTAACCGTCGCGTTCTTCTGTGCAGAAACTGTCTTGTGGGCGACAACGAGGTTGATCAAAACCATTGAAAATAGAACCATCAATGACAAAGCCTGAGTAAATAACGTTTTTGATTTTAAGTAGTTCATTATATTCCTTTTATTAAATGGGAAAACTCATAAATTTATAATGCACACAATTCGTGCTGTGGAAATTATTTGCAATGGATATGCCAGGCTTGAAAACGTTGAGAATAAAAGGATTAGCTGAATTTAGCGAGGGGTTGACAGGGTTTTATAGTTCAATTTGACCGAATTTATCATTCAATTTGAATGAACACAGAGAAAGTTGAATTAGCACAGAGATAAAGACGCAAATATCCGTTCGCATTTTCGCTGCAAAAAAAATCGAACTAAAAAAGGCTGTGTTAAATCACACAGCCTCAAAAAAGTCCGTAAATTTTTTGATCTTAAATTCCGAGAACGTCTATCAATTCCTGAACCGCACCGGCACTTTTTTGCAGAGCGGCGCGTTCATCATTGGTCAGAGAGATTTCGATGATCTGCTCGACGCCGTTCTTGCCGAGTTTGACGGGAACACCGACGAACAGATTATTGACCCCGTATTCGCCTTCGAGATAAACCGCACACGGCAAAATTTTCATTTTGTCCTTTAAGATCGCTTCGGCCATTTCAACCGCACCGAGAGAAGGAGCATAAAATGCCGAACCGGTTTTCAGAAGTCCGACGATCTCGGCACCGCCGTTGGCCGTGCGATCAACGATCGCTTTGATCTCGTCTTCCGGC
>JBGTRS010000219.1:0-7183 GCA_041940665.1 Pyrinomonadaceae bacterium
GACGATCAGCAAAATGCTCGAGGCCGGTTTTGTTATATCGGCTGTGATGTTTTTCTATTTGGCCATAATTCCTCTGATCTATCTGATCGTTTTTATATATCTGGCTTACCATCGAAAAAATTCGCAGATCGGATGCAAATTGCAAGTCTTGCTTATTGCTTTAACGGGCGGATTCCTGACGCTCGGAACCTTTGCCCCCAATCCGGGCCGATATTTTCAGATCGCCGTTCCGGCCTTGATCCTATTTGTATGGATGATCTTTCAGCTTTTCGGTGAAAGAGAAAAACTTGTCCGACTATCGGTCGCCGGACTAATGTTGATCGGTCTTTTTTTATCTTACCGTCTGCAAACAAACTGGGAGACCGTCTATCTCCAAACAAAAACCGGCCAAATCGCTTTTCTGTCTCCGGTTACGGCTGAACGATATCAATGGTTGAACGAAAACGCCAGGGATGGTGAGACGGTCTTTGAACTCTATCAATGTGCCGTCAATTACCCTCTCCTGCTGAAAAATCCGACCCAGGTTACGATCCTTCTGAACACGGCCTACACGCCGAAATGGATGGTTTCCCTTGCGATCAAAAATCTCGAACAAAACAAGGCCAAATACGTGATCTGGGATGCGGTCTGGACGGATGAACTAAAACATTTGGATGAGGGTGAACATCTGAAACCATTCTATGAATATCTGCAGCAGAATTATTATATCGAAAAAAACTTCACTCCCTATAACAATCGCCGAATGCAGTTATGGATAAGAAAAGATCAGGGTTAAATATTTCGTAATTTTTTATCTGGTTTTTGTTTTTCGAACAAAAAATCCGGCCACGATCAGACTGATCGCCACGACCGGTAAAGTCCGGATCAAGGTCGGGAAAAAGATTCCGTAAAATGCCTCATACGACACGACGGTCAGTAACGGGTAATAGGCCACTTTTTTCCAGATTCTCGGCTCATTCGTATCGATCAGATAGGAATAGATGATCCTGAAATAAAACCCGAAAATCAACATCCCGAGCGGTATTCCGATAACCCCGAAATTTCTGAGTAAATCCCCGAACGGCGTCATCGCAAATGAACTTTCGCCGTAATCGAAATAGAGATCACTATAGGCTCTCGGATCGGAGGTCGGAGGTTTGTCGGACCAGATGAACCTCGGTATAAAGGATGTGACGAAATCATTATAGATATTATTCTTCAGCCCGTAACTTTCTTCATAGGGTTCCAATTTTTCATAATTGGCGACGACCACGGCCAGCGAACTCAGATTTTCAATCCGTTCGGCCAAATTCCTGACACCGTCCTCGAGAATTATGGTCGTATCTTTTCTGGAAATATAATCGATCGTTTCAAACACCTGTTCGACATATTCGCCCGCGTTGATGCGTTCTTCCGAACCTTTGATCTGCCGGAAGGTTGTTCCGTAAATGATCCCGACAAAGATTGCCGCTATAAATATCGCACCGAATATCGCCGAATGCTGCCATTTCAATCTGCGTCCCGAATACCAAAATGCAAAGGCTATAAAAATCACGCTGGTTCCGAGACTGCTTCTTCCGCCCTGCATAAACAGTCTGAAAGGTATCAAGGCGAGCAGAAAAAACAGCATAATAAAAAACAAACCGTCCCGTCTTTTGGTTTGAAAAATACCCAGCCAGAGCAATATATAGCCCAAGATAAAAAAGACGGTCAAAAAACTGACCAAACTGTCGAAGGCACCGATCTCGTCAATTCTCTGGAAACCCAGCACTCCCTGCAGAATTCCGATTATGTTTATTGCCAGCCCGGCAAAAATCAAAGCGATCCCGGGAAGCCATATATCATCCGGATTCCATTTTGCCGTCGGAACGAATTTGTCCATTTTATTGACAAAAAATTTCCCGAAGGGCAGATAAAATCCAACGATCAGACCGAGATAGCCGATAATCACATAGATCAAAGCCAGCGGAATATTGTATTCGGGTTCGGTCACGAACAACAGAACGTAGCTGTTTGTATAACCATAGGTAATGATGAACGCACCGATTATAAAGGCCGGAAACATATACGACCAGACGCCGTAGACCAATGGATGAAACAGATCGAATTTGCCTTTGTAAAAAAGATAAATCCCCGGCGAAAGGATGATCGCACCGGCCAGCAGAGCCCACGGAATCAGATAATATTCGCCGAAAGTCTCTGTGATCCCTTCATCGAATATGAAATATCCGAATAAAAAAATTATCCCGAAACCCCACAAAAAAAGTATCGGCAGGAGCATATTAGCTCTTTTCGGCTGAGAAATTCCGTCATCCGTTTTTTTTAGGTCTTTTGAATTCATTTAAAAATTTTATTTCAGTCCGCAAACCGCGATCACGCCGTCGCTCAGCTGGGGTGTAAATCTTACCCCGACATCATTGATCAGATTGTGATACCAACGCAGGTGCACACGATGCTCCGGTCCGACATCGTAAAAGCAAAACTTCCTTAATTCCAGATTATTTCTTTCGACCACGAGTTTCAATGTTTTATATGAATAATAGGCCACATGATCGGGATGGACGGGTTCGTTTTCGCCGCCCTTGCCGCGAAGTCCGTAGAGGGCAAACCGCATCGCCGAATAGGCGTTGACCGTGGTTATCAAAAGATCCGTCTCGGCATTCATAAATCGTTTGATGCCCTGCAAAAACAAACCCGGATTGTTCAGATGCTCGATCATTTCTCCGGCGATGATGACATCGAATTTTTTATCCAGTTCGACCTCGTCCAACCTTTCCAGATCTGCTTGAAACAAATTTTGTGAGCCGTGCTTGACCAAAATATCCAGACCTGCCCGGTCGAAATCAAAGCCGTACAGATCGCCCGCTATTTCTTCCAATTCAAAATGCAGAAGCATATTTTTGTCAATCGAATCTTGTGTATACGGGTAATTCGTACAACCGAGATGCAGAACCTTTCTGTTCCGGCACGCCTTTTTTATGAATTCGACCCTATCAACCAATTCAAATTTTCCGTTCATTTCAGATTTTAGCGGTTGAGAATTTTTTTCAACAGCAGTTTATCCTCTTCATCTATATAACCCAATAATAACAAAACGAGGCAATAAGCTAAACCGCCGGAAATAACCGATATAAAAAGCGTGATCCAGCTGACCGAAAGCCTTGTGATAACGAGATATTCCATAAATCCGGCGATAACCGACGCCACTCCCAAAATCCCGGTTGTTTTCAGCCAAAATTTGATCTGAACTTTTTTAAAAAACCATTTCTCAACATAAAATATCGAGAAACAAAGGACTGTAAAACCGATCAATCTTCCCAAACCGACTCCGAAACTTCCGTATCCATCTATCAGCCAAACCATCAAACTCAGACTGATGATCAGACAAAATGAATATATAAAACAATTATAGGCCGTATACCCCAAACCTTCGGTCATCTGCCACGAAACGATCAAAATCGCCGCAACAGAAAATGTTCCGGTGTGAATCACCAATAAATACCAGGACTCATCGGCAAAAGCTTCGCCCATCCAGAGCGTTAAAAATAATCTGCTGTTGACGATCAAGGTCAGAGCCAGAAAGACGACCAGAAAACAGACGATTTTGGTGGCCTTTAAGTAGAGTTGCTTAAGCTTTTCCCGGTTGTTCTCGAGTTCGCTGGCGAGCGGAAAAATAACCAGTAAAAGACTCGTGATAAAGCTGTGTATAAACAGACTCAAAATCATCGGGACGACATAGAAGGTCAAATTTTCCTCGCCGAGTTTCCGGATGATCCAGCTTCTCTCAAAAAGCAGAAGAAAGTTCGATAAAATCTGGTAACCGATCAAACCCGCACTGAATTTTGTGATTTTTACGAGTATTTCTTTTTTAAAACCGAAGGAAAACCGGAATTCCGGCAGGATTTTTTTTGTCAGAACAAAAAGTATTATGCCGATCAAAACCAGGACGATTAAATTCCAGGTCAGGAGGTACAAAAGTCCGAATCCGCTTAGAGCCAGGATGATATTTCCCGAAATTATCAAAAGGCTGTTCAGATTAAAAACTTTTGAATAGATATCGAACCGGTGTATCCCCTGCAAAATCGAGTTAAAAACCTGATTGAGCATAGTCAGGAAAATTATCAGAGCGGCAATATAAAAAGCATAGACGGTTTGCATCCGGGCTTGCGGGTCTATCAGAAATACATTTTCGACCAAAAATCCAGCCAGCAAAATTATCGAAGCCGCACCGAACATTCCGACAAAGATATTTAAAAGAAGTGTCGTCGCAATAACTTCGTTTATTTCCTGCGTTTTTCCCGAAACTCTGTATTCCGCCACATATTTCGTGATCGCCCGTCCGGTATTGAAATTAAACGAATATCCGATAAAGCCCATGATGAGGGCGTAAATACCGTAGATTTCGTTGCCAAGCGATCTGACGATGATCGGCGTCGCAATAAAACTCAGACCGATCGGCAGAAGCCAGGTCGAAAAGCCGTATATCACATTTTTAAAAATGTTCCTGGATGTCTGGAATGAAGAATTTTCCATCTGTTACAGAGCCTTCTTGTAGGCTTCTAAAGCTATTTTGGCTACGACGTGATCGTTAAAATTTCGCAGGACGTGTTGCCGTCCGTTTTCAGACAATTTATCCCGTAATGATCCGTCGTTTTTCAGGGTTTGAAAAGCTTCCAGTAAAGCCTCCGTGTCGCCCGGTTCGATCAGCCAACCGGTTTCAAGATGCCTGACCGCTTCGGGAATTGCATTGACATCGGTTGAAATGGACGGAATCCCCAGAGCCATCGCTTCGAGAAGCGAAACCGGCAATCCTTCCCGAAAGCTTACGAGGGCATAGACATCGGCCAAACGCAATAATTTGAAGAGATCAATATGCTCATCCCCGACCTGATCGGACGTTATGAATCTGAATCTGTCGCCCAAACCGAAAGTTTCCGCTTTCTTCAGGTCTTCGGGTGACGGTTTTGAATTGGCGATCCAGACAAAGGCGACATCATCATTTGTCTTGGCCAGATTTTTGGCGGCTTCCAGAAATGTCCAGCGGCCTTTCCGGTCAATAAATTGTCCGACACAAAAATACAGGAATTTATCTTCCGGCAATTTATATTTTTTTAACAGTTCATTCCGGTTTATTTCCGCTTCCAAAGCTTCCGCAACTTCATCCGGATCAACGCTCGTATATGTTACTTCGATTTCTTCAAATTTTTCCTTTGAATATAAATCTTTAAAATAATTCTTCGAATCAACATTGGAAGCAAACGGATGAAAGGTTTTAAAATGCGAGATAATTCCGAGTTTGATCTTCCAAAGCCAAAAACGGAGTTTCGGAACTTTCCCGAGAGAGTTGTGCATCGTGATAAAGACATCCGTTCGCAGACACAGCCAGATCAAGGGAAAAAGCGATTGCCAGGGGCTCAGTTCGACGTGCAGAAGCGAATTTTCAAGATCGCATTTTTCGAGATGTTTGAGCATTTTATATTCGTTTTTGAACTTGTTGATGTGACGCTCGATTTTTCTTTTCAAATTTCCGGCCGGCTGAAAATCCGCCCGGCAGTCAATAAATTCGTATCTGACATCCAGATCCTCGATAAATTTTATCAATTGTTCGTCCGAATCCTTTGGCAGAACGATCAAAACATCAAATTCTTTTTTGACTTCCCGGATGATCGCGAACAGGTGTATCTGGGCTCCGCCCCATTCGAGATAATTCCATGCATAGATGACTTGTCGCATAAATTTAAAGTGTGTATTGTAAGGTTTATATGAAAAAAATTCTAGTTACGGGCGGTTCGGGTCTCGTCGGAAAACATCTCAGAGACATCCTTCCCGAAGCAACTTACATTTCTTCCAAAAATTTTGATTTAAGAAGCGAAGCCGATATAAAGAAACTTTACGAAAAAAGCTGGGATCATATCATCCACCTTGCCGCCAGAGTCGGCGGAATTCTCGACAACATAAATTATCCGGCGGAGTTTATCGAAGACAATCTTCTGATGAACACGCTTTTACTCAAATACGCGAGATTGAATGCAGTTTCGAAATTTACGGCCGTTCTTTCAACCTGCATCTATCCGGATGTTTTTGCGACATATCCGATGAAGGAAGAAGACCAGCACAAGGGCGAACCGCAGGCGACAAATTTTGAATACGCCATCGCCAAACGCTCGCTTGCCGTTCAGATTGACGCTTACAACAAGCAATATCAAACTAAATACAATTATCTGATTCCGTCCAATCTCTACGGTCTTTATGACAAGGTTGACGATAAAAAAAGTCATTTCGTCACGGCTTTGATCGGAAAGATTATCAAGGCCGAACAAAGCGGCGAAGATAAAATAAATCTCCTCGGTACCGGAAAACCTCTCCGGCAATTTATGTTCGCGGAAGATCTGGCACGGGTTATAAAGATATGTATCGAAAATGACATTTCCGAATCATTTAATGTCGCACCGAATGAAAACAGAAGCATCCGGGAAATTGCCGAAATCGCCTTGAAAGCATGCGGGTCGGAAAATCTCGAAATCGTGTTTGACCAAACCTCACCCGACGGGCAATATCGTAAAGATGTTTCCAACGCGAAAATGCTGAAATTTATTCCCGATTTCGGCTTTACAACTCTCGAAGCTGGAATCAAAAAAGTCTATCAATATTACAAAGAACATAAAATCGTATGAAAAAAAGAGCCTTGATTACCGGAATTAACGGTCAGGACGGTAGTTATCTAGCGGAATTACTCCTTGAGAAAGATTACGAGGTCTTCGGAATTTTGAAAAGAAATTCCGTCGCCGAAACACAAACCACCCGCATCGAACCGATCCGGCGGGATCTGGCTTTAACCTATGCCGATATAACCGACCTTTCATCTCTGATCTACACGATCAAGGAAACGCAGCCCGACGAACTCTATAATCTGGCCGCCCAATCGCACGTCAGAATTTCGTTCGATCAGCCGATCTATACGGCTCACGCGACCGGTTTAAGTACTTTGAATATTCTCGAGGCCGTCCGGCTCATCAAACCCGACACGAAAATTTATCAGGCGTCATCTTCGGAAATGTTCGGCAATACGGTCGAAACCGACGGTTTTCAGAGGGAAACAACCGCGATGAATCCCGTTTCGCCCTACGGCTGTGCAAAGGTTTTCTCGTATCATCTCGCCCGGAATTACCGAAATGCCTACAACCTTTTTGTCAGCAACGGGATT
>JBGTRS010000219.1:7193-7461 GCA_041940665.1 Pyrinomonadaceae bacterium
TTTTGTTCAATCACGAAAGTCCCCGCCGCGGAACGAACTTCGTTACCAACAAAGTCTGTAAGGAAGCCGTCCGCATCAAACTCGGGAAAACCGATAAACTCTATTTGGGCAATCTTTCCGCCACGCGAGATTGGGGACACGCTAAAGACTTTGTCCGGGCGATGTGGATGATCCTGCAACTTGAACAACCCGATGATTTTGTTTGTGCGACGGGAATTTCACACAGCGTTCAGGATTTGGTCGAATACATATTCGGCAAACTCGGTCT
>JBGTRS010000220.1:0-7436 GCA_041940665.1 Pyrinomonadaceae bacterium
TTTCGGGGGCAAGTCCGAGGAGTTCTTTGATCGCCGAAGAGGTTTGGTTTCTCGCCCGCAGTTCCAGAACCTGTCCGAGCAAAACGAGCGTCGTGATGACCGCCGCCGCTTCAAAATAAACCGCGATCAGATTTGTATGCGGATCAAGCATCGAAGTCGGAAACACCTGCGGAAACAAAAGTGCGATCAAACTGTAAATATATGCCGCTCCGGTTCCCATGGCGACGAGTGTGAACATATTCGGGCTGGCATTTTTAACCGATGCGACAGCCCTTTCAAAAAACGGAAAACCGCCCCAGAGAACGACCGGCGTTGCCAAGATGAGTTGAATCCAAAGCGAAACCTTCGGAGAAATAACCGTATGAAAATTCGGCAGCATTTCCGCCATTGCCAGTACAAAAACCGGTATGGTCAAAACGGCGGAAATCCAGAAACGCCGCTTCATGTCGATCAATTCGGGATCGGGTTCGTCCGTCAAAGAGATGACTTTCGGTTCAAGAGCCATTCCGCATTTCGGACAACTGCCCGGACCGATCTGGACGATCTCGGGGTGCATCGGGCAGGTGTATTCCGTGCCTTCGCTTTCGGCTTCGAGCTTTTCTTCCTCTCTTTCTTCCAGAAAACTTTGCGGGTTTTGTCGGAATTTAATGACGCAGTTTTTTGAGCAAAAATAGTATTTCTCGCCTTCGAATTCAAATTCTCCGGCGGCGGTTTCCGGTGCGACCGACATTCCGCAGACCGGATCAATATACTCGCCTTCCGGGGCGGCTTGCATTTCGCCGTGCGAAACCGTTTTTTCGCCGTGATGAGTGTGAACATTGGCTTTGGCTACGTCGGAGATTCCGCCTCCTCCTCCGTTCCCGATCTGCGAAATATATTTTTGTTTACAGCCTTCCGCACAAAAATAAACAGTTTCGCTGCCGTCCGCCGGTTCGTATTTCGCCGCGGCGGTCTCCGGCGTAACCGTCATCTTGCAGATCGGGTCTATGTATTCTTTTTGTTCTTCAGTTTTAGAATCCGATTCAACTTCGATCTGTTTCAGAAATTTTTCCTTACATCCGACCGCACAGAAATAAATCGTTTCACCATCGAGTTCGACGCTTGCGGCGGCGGTTTCCGGTGTTACGGTCATTCCGCAAATCGGGTCAATATATTCTTTTTCAAGGGGTTGTCTGCCGATCTGTGTAAATTCGGGTGCTGGGTGAACGCCGACCTTTTCCTGAAATTTCCTCAAACAACCGGAACAGCAAAAATAAAAAGTTTCGCCTTCATGTTCAAACTTTGCCGCCGCGGTTTCGGGGTTTACCGTCATTCCGCAGATCGGATCAATATGTTTATCTTCCTTTGTAATAATGTCCTTCATGATTTTGCCTCTTTAATAAATTTTTCAATCAGCAGTCGGCTAAAATATCCTCTCCGGCTGACCAAAGACATCTTACAGCCTGACACTAACTGTCAAGTCAAGCACTTTTTTACAATTATTAAGAAAATTTTATGAAAAAACAAAAAAGCCCCGTAAAACAGGGCAAAATTTATCTTGATATACAAAAAACCTTTTAATTTTTCATTTCCGCGACCGATTCGATCAGATGGCAAACCGAATCGCCGTTCGGTTTGCCGTCTTTCATCTCCGCCCATTCGCCGAGCGATTTTTCCATTTTCTTTTGCAGATTCTGCAATTCGCGGATCTTCTTTTTGTTTTCTTCGATTCTTTGTTCGACGATCTCTCTGACCATCGGGCAGGGCGAATGGCCGTGTTTGGCTTCATCCAAAATGTGCGAAATTTCCGACAGGGTAAAGCCCAGATCTTTTGCCGCCATTATAAATCGTAGCCGCGTCGCATCGGAAAAATTATATTCCTTATAGCCGTTGCCCGGATTGCGTGTCGGCTTTAAAAGCCCGATCCTCGTGTAATGCCGGACGGTATAGATCGGCACATCGGTTTTTTTCGCTAAAATGCTGGCTGTCATCATAATGTTGCTACCTCATATTTGATACTTTTTAAATTAACACAAAAAAATCGGAAAAGTTATTGAAAAAGTTTTCCGTCCGAATTTTACGCATATTTAGCCGCCGCCAGCATTAAGTCTTTCCGGGCGGCGGCTATCGAACGCTTTGAAGCTTTTTCCAAGGAGCCAGCATCAAACGGCGGTTGCGGATCGTATTCGATAGTTAATTGTATTGTTTCGGCGACTTCCGCTCCGGAAATTTTGGCGGCCAGATAAAGTGCCATATCTATGGAAGCCGAAACGCCGGCGGCGGTTATCATTTTACCGTTTTCCACGATCCGATCGCTTTTCGGTATCGCTCCGAAATTTTTTAACATATCTCTGGCGATCCAATGCGTGGCGGCGGGTTTGTCCTCAAGCAAACCGGCCGCCGCCAGGATCAACGCTCCGGAACAAACTGAAGTCGTCCATCGCGTCGTTTTGTCAATTGTTCGCACCCATTCGAGTGTCGCTTTATCACGCATCTCAATCGCCGTATGCGTCGAAGAACCCGGCACGAGCAAAATGTCCGCCGATGTAACTTCCGTAAAATCATGATCTGCCATTAAGAATAAAAATCCCGTGTCGGTTCGCTTGATGCCTTTTTCGCGGTCAACAAACCGAATGCGGGCATCGGGAATCCGGCTTAAAACCTCGTATGCCCCGACTGCATCAAGAGCCGTGACGCCTTCATAAAGTAAAATCGCTATATCCATCATTTCAAAAATACTCCTTATTATTAATGCTTTTTCGACGGACGCAGACGCAGGAAAATTTGCCAGCCCTGATGCGTTGTCCCGCCGTAAAATGGAATTAGAATCTTGGGGTTTCGGTTGATAGTCGCCATCGCTCCCAAAACGACGTCAATGCCTTTCTTTTGGAATATATCCCGCACATAGCCCAACGAATATGCTCCGACCCAAAAATTTTCTTCCGGGTGCGGCGGTGGCAAAACTAACTCATGGCTGTTTTTCTGCACTTGTTCGAATCTTCCGAAAACCGAGTTTTTCCAAAATTGGAAATCAGACTCGAACAGCAAAGAATTCGTCCGACCGTGATCGGTATGATTCTGTGCCCAGACAAAAGTGCTTGCCCAGTTTTTGTTTTCACCGAGTTTTTTGTTGTAAATAGCCGAAGCCGTCGTTCGACGCAGGACTTTCAGATCAGGTTCGGCCCGCTCGGGGCTTTGCAAATATCCGTAAGAAACCTGAAAAGCCCATTCCTTCGTCGGATTCCACGACACTCTGCTACTGTATGAATTAAAACGCGGTTTTTCAAAATTCCAGCGGTTTTCGTCCGGCTCCGTGCCGTTAAAAGCACTCGCTTCGACCTTTATTTTGCCGAATGAATAACCCAATGTCAGAACGCCGTATGTGATATGCGTGGCATCCTGCCAGTGATGCCCGATCGGTGCATCCGGATTATTTGCCGCCGAAGGGCGATGGACAAATGCCGGAGGGCCTAAGGCCGGTTCGCCCGGATAACCCGCGTATATGTAAAACGATTGCTTTTCGTTTACCTTATATGAATAAGAAGCCGAAAGTTCGCTGATAAAATCGTGCGGATGCTGGCGGTCGTGGATCGGCTGACCTTTGTAGAGTTCGCCCGATTGATAAAGAATCGGATAACCGTAGCCGCGTTCGATGATCGGGTCAAGGCTGAGCATCGCTCTAAAACCGATCTGTGAACGGTTTGAAACGGGGCGGCTATACATCATCATAAACATCGAAGGGGCATCAAAACGGCTCTTGCCGCCTTTTCCCGCGACCGAAACATCGCGTTTTGAACCGACGCTTGTATAACGGAAAAACATCGTTCCGTGAACCATCAGCATTCCGCCGTCCTCATACATTTTCATATAGGAATACATCGGGGAATTATCCGGCAACCAAGCTGTTCCCGAACCTTCGCGGTTCATCACATCGCCGATATTGAGCGTCGAACGCATCGGCATCTCCTTATGTTTATGTTCTTTTACATCTTCCGGTTCGGCAGATTCTTTTTCATTGTGTTTATGCTCTTTCTCCGTTTCCATTTCGGTTTTTTTATCGGGCTGATGTGTATGATGCCCGGATTTTTCCGGCATATTCATTTCCACATTCGGCTTTTCAACATTTTGTCCGAAAATCTGAACACCAAAAATGATTGCGAAAATTGTCCATAAAATAATCTTTTTCATAGTAAAATCTCCTATTTCTGCCGGGTGAAAAATCCAAATCCGGCTTGATGCAGGAAATCTTACAGCCTGACAGTAAGTGTCAAGTCAAGCATTTTTTTTGAAAGTTTAAAAAAAATAAAAAGTGAGCCGAAATTTTCGACTCACTTCAACATTTAGATTGGAAAAATTTTAGTAGATATTAAAGTTAAAGACCACAACCTTTGTAACTGAATACGGTTGACCATTTTTCAACGGCGGTTTGAATCTTATTTGTCGAGCCGCCGCGATTGCTTTTTCGGTCAGACCGTGCGGCAAACCGCTGACGACTGAAACTCCGCCGATACTTCCGTTTGCCATAAAGGTGACACGAACGCGAACGACGCCGGTTACATTATTTTGACGAGCCGCATCGGTATATCCCGGTTTCGGTTTTGACAATATCTGAATGGCGGTTGTCGGTCCCGTGGGCGGTGGTGGTGGCGGCGGTTTTGTTGCTCGTCCACTACCGTCTCCGTCGCCGGTTCCATCGCCGGTTCCATTACCTCTTCCGGCACCGCTTCCTGAACCCGTTCCCGATCCTTCACCGGTTCCGAAACCACTGCCGAATCCTTGTCCTTTACCAGTTCCGAATCCGCCGCCTGATCCGGGTCCACCGGACATTTGATCGCTCAAAGTGCCGTCGGGAATGCCTACATCACCGGTTCGATTTCTTTTGATATTTCCCTGTGTTGCATTTCTAACTACTAATGAAGGATCATCCAGGGATTTTACCGCCATTGGTGGTGGCGGTATAAATTTAACTTGAGTAGGTAATTCGCCTCTGGTCGCCGGTTTCGGATTTTCCGTTCCGCCGCCGCCGCCGCCGCCGCCTTTATCTTTATCCTTTTTCTCTTCCGGCTCTTCGCTTTGCATCGGCGATTCATTCAGGAGTGCGAGCAATCTTTCATCTTCAGTCAAAGAACCGACATCAGCGAGATTGGCAAAAAGCGAATAAACCATCAGGCCGATAAAGCCGAAAATAATTAAGATAGATGCGGCTAAAAGAAGTCCGTTGCGGGTGTTTCCGCCTTTTTCGGAAACGACCGTAACGTGATAGCCGCCGTCATCATCATTTTTAATGTTGTAGGTTGGTTCGTAAGATTTATCAATCTCTTGCGGGATAAAACCTCTTTCGTAAGAATCGCCTCTCACTTCGACGGTTTCAGGCACATCTTCCGAAACAAAAACTTCTTCTTCGTTTTCTTCATCTGAAGCAAAAACTACTTCTTCTTCTTTGGCGGGCTTTTCGACGTTTAATTCCAAAATGTCGTCCGAGTCGAGATCAACCGAAGAATTGAATCCATTCGTACTTTCTTCCGAAAAATTGATCGGTTCAAATACAGCTTCATCTTCTTCAATGACGTTCGGTGTTTCTTCCGCATTTACATCTTTTGTAAATTCCGGTTCGGAAACAAATGAAACAGGAGCTTTTTCGACAACTTCATTTGAAACCTGTTCTTCAATTTTTTTCTCTGCCGCAGGTTCTTCGACCGCCGGAGAAGGTTCTTCGACCGGTTTCATTTCAAAGGCCGTCAATTCACCTGCACAATTCGGACAGAATGAAAATTTTTCGGCAAATCCTTCTTCGCAGGAATTACAAAATTTCACGATTTTTCCCATTTTTTTTAACCTCTAAATGTTTCAAAAAAAAATACCAATTACCAAACACATTTCAGATTATAGCGTTGATTTACGACTATGTTAAGTAAATCGGGGTAATCTTAACAACCAATAACTTCTGTATAGATGCTTCAAATAGTTGACGCGATGCCCATTGCCCTCTAAACTTTTTACTTTTTGATAAATTTTTTAAAGCGATTTTAGATTAACAACTTTGAATCCGAAATTCGCAACTAATTATTTACTGATTGATTCCACAAACTTTAAATTCAAACAATATGCGAAATTATTTCAAAAGTATTACGGTTTTGACCTGTTTCTTGTTCATTTTGGCGGGTTTTGTCTTTCCGCAAAATCTCGATCTGCCGTCTCCGCGGGAAGAAAAACTTCTCAATGGCTTAAAGGTTCTGATCTGGAAAAAGCCCGAAACGGGAAAGGTAAAGGTAAATTTACGGATCCACAGCGGGGCGGCATTCGACCCGCAGGACAAAGAAGGCACGATGGCTCTGCTCGCCGATATATTTTTTCCGGAAGAATCTCTGAAAAACTATTTTGAAGAAGATTTGGAAGGAAAACTCGAAGTTAAAGTTACATACGATTACATTCAGATAAATACGGAAGCCAAACCGGAGGAGTTTTTGACCGTTATCCAAACCATTGCTCAGGCCGTTTCCAACCCGACGATCGATAAAGAAACTCTCGAAAAGGTCAAAGCCAGACGTCTTGAAAAATTGGCGGAGCTTGAAAATGATCCGAAATATGTTGCCGACCGGGCGGTTGCGAAAAGACTATTCGGAAGTTTTCCATACGGCAGACCGATCGAAGGCACGCGGGAAAGCCTGGCCAAAATTGATTTCGCCGATCTGGTTTTTAATGAAGAAAGATTTTTAACTGCCGATAACGCGACGCTTACGATCAGCGGCGAGATTGATCCGAGTTATGCCTACAAAGCCGCCCGCCGCCTGCTCGGCGGTTGGAATAAAAGTTTGAAAAAAGTTCCGGCGAATTTCCGTCTGCCGGAAGAGCCCGACAAAAAACTTTCGATAATTCCGACCAAGGCGGAAAATGTAAGCGAACTTCGGTTTGCTTCAAAAGGAATTGCCCGCAATGACGACGCATTTTTTGCCAATTTGATTCTGGCGAAAATTCTCGAAAACCGGATGGTTTCAAAAGGGCAAAATTCGGTTGATCTAAAGGAAAATCTTCTGCCGGGTTATGTCGCCTATAATTTTTCGGATTGGAACGTCGGAATGGTGAAAATGATCGGCAATAAAATTCCTCTGCCGGAAGATATAGACGGAGATGTTTCGAGATTGTTCAGCGAAAAGATAACTTCGGGAGAATTTGAAAAAGCGAAAAAGGACCTGTTAAAAAAGCTATAACATTTCACTTCGGTTGAATGATTTTCAGAGTGAGTAAGGGTTGACAAAGTTTTTTCTCCGTCAATAATATCGTATTTCTTAAATCCTTTTCTATCCCTTAAAAACTGACCTCGTTTACCTTTTTTATATTCAATTCCATTTTTATTTTTCAATATTGTTTTCACTGGCGAATGTGTACAGATTAAATTCTTATTTAAATTTTCAATTTCTTTTTCAAGAGGTAGTTTTTCCATTAACATTTAAATCTTA
>JBGTRS010000221.1:0-7435 GCA_041940665.1 Pyrinomonadaceae bacterium
GTACAGAGTCGGCGATGATTCGGCAATCGGTTCTTTGAGCGTGATCGGTCCGACGCGGATCGAATATGCGAGAATGATTTCGGTTGTCAGTTATATGGCTCACATACTCGAAAAAATTATGCTCAGAGAGTCCTCAAATCTCTAAGGTGTTTTATACTCCTGAAATTTAGCCTGAAGTTTTTTGTAATCCCAAAATTTAGTAGGACATAAACTTAATGAATCCCAAAGAAAATTCGATAGAGGATACGATAGAACTAATAGTTGACGATGAAGATCTGTCGTCGGTTGATGATTTTATCAAGCAACTCGAAGAAAAAGAAAAAGACCTGGACATATCATCGGATATGGTCATCGAGGTCGGTGACTCCGAGGTGGAACACGAGAACATTCACAATTCGTTCGTTCCGCCGGAAGCTTCCGAACCTTCGGTCAGCCAAGAATCTTTACCATCGGATTCGGAAGAACTGGTGGAACAGGCAAAATATTCGGAATTGGAAGAAAGAATTGCCGAATTGACCAATGACCGCAAAGAATTAAAAGATTCCTTATTACGCGGGAAACGGGATTTTGATAATTACAGAAACAGAATCGAACGCGAACGCCGTGAGACCTTCACGAATATTTTAAGCAATCTGGCCAATCAAATGTTACCCGTACTCGATAATTTGAATCGGGCTTTGGATTCGGCAACGGAAGCCGAGCAGAAAGGTGATAAACAAAGTTTTCAGACCTTTCTCGAAGGAATCGTCCTGGTCAATCAACAGTTGAACGAAGTTTTGATTGAAATGGGAGTTCAGCCCATCACCGCCGTCGGTGAACCGTTCAATCCGGCTTTTCACGAAGCGGTGGACTCGGTCGAAACCGATGAATACCCGCACAAAACAGTTATCGAAGAACTTTTAAGAGGTTATCGCATTGATGATAGAATAATTCGTGCGTCAATGGTGAAAGTTTCCTCTGCTCCCAAAGATCTACCCTTGCCGGATGCCGAAGACTAACTTTTTCGGCAAGTAAATCCCCCGATTTTTATTTAAAAGGAAAATGATATGAGTAAAGTTATCGGAATAGATTTAGGGACAACAAACTGTTGCGTTTCCGTTATGGAAGGCGGGGCAGTTCAGATTATTCCAAATAAGGAAGGCGGCCGAACAATGCCGTCGGTCGTCGGTTTTACGGAAAAGGGCGAGAAACTCGTCGGACAGATCGCCAAACGGCAGGCGGTGACGAACTCGACCAATACGCTCTATGCCGTCAAACGTCTGATCGGACGCAAATTCGATTCGCCCGAAGTCGAAAAAATGCGTGAAACCGTGCCGTTTGAGATCGTTGAATCTCCCAACGGTGATGCCCACATCCGTGCCATCGAACAGGTTTACAGTCCGCCGGAAATTTCGGCGATCGTTCTGCAAAGATTAAGACAGTCGGCGGAAGAATTTTTAGGGACGTCGGTTGATGAAGCGATTGTGACGGTGCCGGCCTATTTTGACGATATGCAGCGGCAGGCGACCCGCGATGCCGGAAAGATCGCCGGTCTGAAGGTCGAAAGAATCATCAACGAGCCGACGGCCGCCGCCCTTGCTTACGGATTCGATAAGCAAAAAAACGAAAGAGTTGCGGTTTACGATCTCGGCGGCGGAACATTCGATATAACTATCCTCGAGATAAACGACGGAGTTTTTGAAGTCCTTTCTACTTCCGGGAACACATTCCTCGGCGGTGAAGATTTTGACCAAAGGATAATAAACTGGCTGGTCAATACCTTTGAAGAAGAACACGGTATTGATCTGAGACAAGACCGGCTTGCTCTGCAAAGATTAAAAGAAGGTGCGGAACGGGCGAAATGCGAGTTGTCATCCGTCTCCGAAACCACGATCAATCTGCCGTTTATCGCGGCGGATGCCTCGGGACCGAAACACGTCAACACATCTTTGACGCGGGAAAAATTTGAAGAATTGGTTCAGGATTTGGTCGAATCATCGGTTGAGCCCTGCCAGAAAGCACTGTGGGATGCAAAACTGCAACCCGAAGATATTGATAAAATCATATTGGTCGGCGGTCAAACCCGTTCGCCGATCATTTCCAAAACCGTTACGGAAGTTTTCGGAAAAGAGCCTTCATCGGAGATCAACCCGGATGAGGTGGTCGCCATGGGAGCGGCTGTCCAGGGCGGTGTTTTGACGGGCGATGTCAAAGATATTGTTCTGCTCGACGTCCTGCCGCTTTCGCTCGGTCTGGAAACCCGCGGCGGTTTGTTCGTCAAACTGATCGAACGAAATTCGACGATTCCCTTGAGAAATATGATGACCTTTACGACCGTTGTGGACAACCAGCAGTCGGTTGAAATTCATATTTTGCAAGGAGAGCGTGAGGTCGCCGGTGCCAACCGCAGTCTCGGAAAATTCGAATTGGTCGGAATTCCTCCGGCGGCGAGAGGTGTTCCGCAGATTGATGTGGCGTTTGAGGTCGATGCAAACGGAATCGTCAATGTTTCGGCCAAGGATAAAATGACCGGGCTTGAGCAAGCTATGCAGATCACGCCGTCTTCGGGATTGGCACCCGACGAGATCGAACGTCTGATCATGGAGGCGGAAAAATCTGCCGAGGCGGATAGAAGTGCAAAAACTATTATAATGCAACGCAATCGCGGAGAATCTCTGATCGAAAATACAAGAAGATCGATTGCCGAATTCGGAAGCGATGTTCCGATGGAATTAAAACACAAGATTCTGGATGCGTTAAAGCAGGCCGAACAAAATATGCAATCCGATGATCCGGCCGTGATCGGTCAGGCCGTTACGCAGATCGAAGAAGCGGCTCAGGAATTATCCGAATCATTAATGGCCATGGCGTAGCGAGTCAACTTGAGAATTTTCCTCTAATATCGCAAAATTAAAAGACGTTGGTTTTTTTACGAAAGCCGGCGTTCTTTTTTGTAAGATCGTTAATTTTGCAAAATATTTGGAAATATTATGAGTAAGCGAGATTATTACGAAGTTTTGGGCGTTCAGAAAAACGCCTCGGAAACGGAAATAAAGAGAGCCTATCGGCGTTTGGCGGTCAAATATCACCCCGATAAAAATCCGGGCGATCAGGAAGCGGAAGAAAAATTCAAGGAAGCGGCGGAAGCTTATTCCGTGTTGTCGGATACCCAAAAGCGGGCGAGCTATGACCGCTTCGGACATTCGGGAATGGGCGGAGCCGGATTCGATCCCGGGTTTACGAACATCGAAGATATTTTCGACCTGTTCGGTTTCGGCGATATGTTCGGCGGAGGCCGCCGCCGTTCGAGCGTCCAACGCGGAGCCGATCTGCGTTATGATTTGCAGATAACTTTGGAAGAAGCCGCGACCGGAAAAGAGGAGAAGTTGAAAATTCCGCGGCTCGAAACCTGCGGAGAATGTGAGGGGAAAGGAACGGCCAAAGGCACGGAACCCGAAACCTGTATTACCTGCAAAGGAAGCGGTCAGACCCGCTTTCAGCAAGGTTTTTTCTCGGTCATGCGGACTTGTCCGAATTGTTCCGGTAAGGGGCAGATAATCAAAAATCCCTGTTCCGAATGTAAGGGTGCGGGCCGGGTTGAAAAGGAAAAGAAACTCGAGGTCAAAATTCCCGCCGGTGTCGAAACCGGTTCGAGACTGCGGATGACCGGCGAGGGCGAAGACGGCGTGAACGGCGGTCCGAAAGGCGATCTGTATGTTTTCATCCACGTTGCCGAACACGAAAACTTCGAGCGGCAGGGCTCGAACCTTTATACTTCCGTTCCGATTTCCTTTGCTCAAGCCGCTCTCGGTGCGGAGATCGAGGTGAAAACTCTGGACGGCGAAGAAGAACTGAAAATTCCCGCCGGAACTCAGACGGGAACGGTTTTCCGTATCAAAAATCAAGGAATGCCAAATTTGAACGGCGGCGGAAAAGGCGATCTGTTCGTGGCCGTCACGCTTGTTACGCCGAAGACTCTAACCCGCGAACAACGCAAACTTCTCGAGCAATTGGCCGAGATCGAAGATGTGGATTTCCAGGACGAAGGATTTATGGACAAGGTGAGAAATATCTTCGGTTAAAATTTATGTATAATTTCAAGGTAAAAAAAAGACAGCTTAAAAAAGGGGCTGTCTTTTTACATTTCAATCGAAATTTTTTAGATTAAATTTTTCGAGCCTCATTTGATCAACATATTTTATGTTAAAAAAAGTTACCGATTTCTTTTTCCTGCTGACGGTTTTCTCCCTGCCGTTTGTAACTGTTTTTAACTTCAAAGTTCTCGGTCAAACAATCCTTTTGACCGAGTTTTGCTTTTTGCTGACGGGAATTTTTTTTGCCGTTGCTGTTCTCACTAAACAAATAAAAATCAAGTCCGATAAGTTATATATTCCCCTCGTCCTGTATCTGCTGGTTTGCATAATGGCGACGGTTTTTAGTTCGAATCCGAACAAAAGTTTGGTAAAACTTGCCGGAATAATTTATCTGAACGGCCTCGCCTTTATCTCATTTAACCTGATAAACAACCTCAAAATGAGCCGCAAGGTCTGTCTCGTCTGGCTGGCGGGGAGTTTTATAACCGCAGTTATTTCTGCAATTACGATCTTTCTTTTTTATTTCGATAGATCCAATTCATTTCTCGGTTATTCGCTCGCTCATTACGGAACTCTGCCGCCGGCGAATTATCCGCGTGTAAAGAGCACGTTCCTGATCGTCAATATGTTCTGTCATTATCTGAGTATTTCATGGATGCTTCTGCTCGTCGCCTTTTGGCAGAAATGGATCGGCAGGGAAGTTTTTTATCTCTTGATCGTGCTTTTTTCCGCCGCTACACTGGCGACGACTTCGCCAAGTATCGGAGCGGTTTTGCTCGGCATCTGTTTATGGTTTTGGGTTTATTTTAAATCTCTTCAAAAAAACGCTTTGGCAAAAGTGAGCCTTGTATCGGGAGTTTTCTGTGCCGTCGGCTTTTTTATGATTACAACCTTTATGCTCGATTTTTTCGGCGATCTGAGCATAAAACCCTCGGTCAGATTTTTGACCTGGCAATCGGCATTGGAGACATTCCTGCAAAATCCATTTCTGGGAAAAGGTCTCGATATAGAGGCCGCGAGAGTTTATTACACGACCTTTCAGATGGATCAGGTTTTGACCGATGCCCATCAGATGTGGCTCAATGTCGCCGCACAAATGGGCATTTTCGGCGTTCTATTCATCACCTATCTGGGGATTTCCATCTTCAGCCGCGGTTTGCCGTTCGGTTTTGAAAACGAAAAAGCCATTCTCAAAACCGGTTTGAGCATAGCTTTTTTCAGTGCTTTCTTTTATCAAGGTCTGGCCGGTTCGTTTGAAGACGCACGGCATTTATGGATTTTGATAGGTTTTCTCGGAGCGGTTACAAATCCGGAATTTGAAAAAGACGGATAATTTACTTTATTATCCTAATTTTGCCCGCACTTTTTCGCTAACCGCTTTGCCGTCAACGGTTTTATCGGATAATTTCGCCAGAGCGGTTTTCATCACGTTGCCCATATCTTTCATCGAATCCGCCCCTGTTTCTTTGATCGCTTCGGCGACCGCCTGTTCGATCTCTTCATCCGAAGCGGCTTGCGGCAGATATTCTTCAATAAAGGCGATTTCCGCGTTTTCCTTTGCGGCCAGTTCCGTCCGTCCGGCGTTTTCATATTGCTCGGCGGAATCACGGCGTTGTTTGACCAGAGTATTTAAGGATTTGATGACATCTTCATCCGTCAGTTCCGCTCCCTTCTCGATCTCCTGATTCATCAGGGTTGATTTAACCATCCGGAGAACGCTCAAACGGTCTTTTTCCTGCTGACGCATAGCCGTTTTCATATCGTCAATAATTTTTTCTTTTAAGCTCATATTTATCATTTGGCATTTATCATTTATTATTTATCATTTGTCGGCACTTAAAAAAGCGTTTGTGCCGGTCAATGGATTTTTCCAATAAATCCACATAAGGAAACTAGAATGATAAATGATTAATGATAAATGCTCAATCAAACTGCGTTGGCGGTTCGGGATCATTGCCGGAATCTTTCTGGCCGTTTTTGCCTGTTATCCGCAGTTCAAGATGTGGTATCTGCAGGGCGAAAACTGGAACGGGCATTATGCATACAACGACATAGACGAAGTTGCCTATGCTTCTTACTTAAAAGCTCTGATCGACGGCCGGCCGCGAAAGAATGATCCGTACACGGGACGCGACGACACGCCCGAAAATCCGCAACCCGAATCGCTTTTTTCGATCCAGTTCGCCGCCCCGTATTCGATCGCGATTCCGGCGAGAATATTAGGCATTCCGGCCACCTGGGCGATGACTCTTTCGGGAGCAATAGCCGGATTTCTGACGGCTTTTTGCTGTTTTTGGATCATCGGAAAACTGACCGAAGATTCGCTTTTTGCGATGACCGGAAGTCTTATAACTTTATGCGGCGGAGCTCTATTTGCCGGCGAAGGGGCGATCGGCGAAGTTCTCGGCATAGGTTTTTCATATCCGTATTTTCCGTTTCTGCGTCGCTATATTCCGGCCATGGCGTTTCCGGCATTTTTCGGTTTGCTCTGTGCGGTCTGGCTTTTTATAAAAAGCGAAAGTCTGCAAAAAAGATTGATCTGGGGCTTTATCGCTTGGTTTTGTTTTTCGTTTTCGGTCTTTTCATATTTTTATGTCTGGACAACCGCGGCGGCCTGGCTGGTTTGTTTGTTATTTTTGCTTTTGCTGATCCGACCGAAAGATTGGTTAAAGGATTTTCAGGGTTTTATCGCACTCGGCCTCGCTTGTTTTATTCCTTTGATAATTTACGCCTGGATGCTTTCAAACCGCGTTGACACGATGGATAACGTCCAGCTTCTGGTTTACACAAGAGAACTCGATCTAAGACGTTTTCCGCAGTATGTCAGTATTTTCTCTTTGTTCGTTCTGCTTATCGGCGTCTATTTCAAACAGGTAAATCCGAAATCTCGTAAAACGATTTTTTCCATATCATTTATTATCGTTCCGTTCATATTGTTTAATCAGCAGGTCATTACGGGACGTGCTCTGCAACCGATTCATTATCAGGTTTTTATCGGAAATTATGTTGCCGGTTTAGGATTGGTCGTAAGTTTAGGCTTAGTGTTCAAAGACTGGCTCAAGGAAAACACTCTTTCTGTAAAAGCACTTATTACAGCCCTGGCGGTTTTGGCGATAGTTTGGGGATTTGTCGAATGCCACTACACGGTTCGTGTTCTGGATAACGCGAATATCGCAAGAGATAATGCTTTTCCTCTGGCAAAGCGTTTAAACGAATTGGCACAAGAAAAACCTGACCCGCATCGGCAGACGATTCTCTCTCTGACGAACATTCAAGCCGACGATTCGCCGACCGTCGCACCGCAAAATGTTCTGTGGGCATTTCATCAGCATATTTTTGCCGGACTTTCGTGGCAGGAATCA
>JBGTRS010000222.1:0-7399 GCA_041940665.1 Pyrinomonadaceae bacterium
AGTGAGCATACCTTCCGAAGGATAAAATAGGTTAAGGTCCAACATTTCTTTAAAAGACCAAACTATTTTAGGAACTACATTAGCTAGCGCAGCATTCCTTCGAAGGATTAATCATGCTGTCGCTACGCTAGGTCTTAGTCCAGGTTGGTCTGGATTATATTTGTATCTTTGGGATTATCTCCATTTCTTTACTATATTTCTAGATTTCTGGTATTTTATTCCTTTTTATTTAAATATTATATGTATTTCTATATATAATTCCAAAATTAATTCCATCTATTGAAAAATTATATATTTTCCAGATATCTTCTGTAACATATAAAAGAAACCTAGTATGTACTTTTTTAGTAGCAGACAAATGTAATAGCATATGGACATTTGCTCGCGTACGATTAGTATTAAAACCGGTTGGTCTAAATGTTAATGCCATTGTATCTTTATATTCTAATAGATATGCGGCATACATTTTCTTTAATGTAGCTTCAAATAAAAATGCAAATTCTTCTTGTTGTTCTATAGTAAAACGATTCCAGTTGCGTCCAAGTATTAATTTAGACATTTTAAGTACATCAACATGTGGCATTAATATTCGTTCAACTAATTCGTGTGGATCTACTTCTTCTTCTGATCGTAATTCCAATACTGCACTATGCATAATTCCACTAATTAAAATTTTAGGATCTTCTTCTTGTGTTTCTCCATGGCGCCATCCTTCACCATTTGCAAATGCCCTTGATCCTAATACCAATAGTACCAGCAGGCAAAGTGGTATAAAGAATTCTTTTTTGCTCATATATCTCTCCTATGCAAAAACATTATATGCTATAAACATACCTAAACATACCATCCATATGCTCCAAAAAATCCAATCGCGTTTATTCATATATCTCTCCTATAATGTAACATTGTAATAGTCTCCTCGTAACATTACGTTAAATGAAATATTTACTCTATCTTTATCTGTTTCGTTGAGTTCAACAGAATGCTGTAACCAAGCAGGGAATATAATTAATGTATCCTTTTTTGTTTCTTGATAATAAGAACCTTGATTAAATGGATTAAATTCGACCTTTTTAGGATCAATGGATTGTTCTTCTGGACGCCAAAACATAATAGGAGGAAATCCTTTATCCTCATTTAAATAAAACACACCACTAAACATATTATTATAATGTGAATGTCGTCTGAAATGAGTACCAGGCTTTTGTATATTACCCCACATTGAAGTAATTTTTATATTATATGTATGATATTGATATACATCAACTATCGAATGCATCATATCATAAATTTTACGGCATAACGGTCGCATTACTTCTTGCTTTTGTAAGTCGGTGGATGCCGTGGTTTTCGAGACGGTTTTCATTTTCGTATTTTTCGACGAAATCGTTATAGAGCGACATCGCCAGCACGTTGATAAAACCGGGAGCAAGTCCGGTTTGCACGACAAATCCGGTTTCGGCATCTTTGGCGATTTCGATGACCGCATCGGTTTCGGCGACATATTCGGTCAGATTCGCGTAATGCATTTTGAAGTCTTTGGCAAACTGAGCCATTCGCGGTGCCTGACTTCCGGGTGAACAATCGAGGAGAATCTGGCATTCTTCAAAAGCCGCTTTCATCGCCTCATTGATTCCCTCCTTTGCCATCAGAACTTTGACGACCTGACTGGAACGCTCTGAATTTTCGGTAACAAATTCTTCCGCTCTTTTAAGGTTGCCTTCCGAAATATCACCCAGAAAAACAGCGACATCCGTCTTTGACCATTCCCGCAGAAGAATCGCTACCGCATTGCCGATCCCGCCCGAACCGGCGATAAAGATTTTATGTTTCATAAGTGAATGATTTCACCATAAATTTATTAAAGACGCAATTTGGGTTGAACTCACCGGAACTGAAAATTCGGGAAAAACCGTTTAATAAAATATTGGAGAAATTTCCGAAAAATGAGATAAAATCTCAAAAAAATCTAAAATCCCCTTATTTTTCAACGGTTTTTCATTTTATATTTTAAAATTTTCTTAAATTATTTTTAAACGCTTTCTCAAACAAATTCCCTAACGCCTTATAAATCCGCGACGAAAATCATTTTAGATCGCAAGCCTTTAAATACTTCTATTTTATGGTTGCAAACTTGCACAAATCTCATAGTGCAATTTTTGTGCATGGTCTTGCCGGACGCTTTCTTTGAATCAAAGCAAACCCGAATAACGACCGTGCCTTTTAAGGCATAATTCATTCCCTACATAGGAGTAAAATAATATGTTAAGAAGTATTAAATTTATTTCGATGCTTGCCGTTATCATCCTCGGTTTGGCTGTTTTCAGCTTGGCTCAGGACAGATTTGGCGAGATCGAAGGAACTGTAAAAGATTCAACAGGTGCCGTGATTCCAAATGCGACAGTGACCATCCGCGGAGATTCCTTTAGCCGGACTGTGCAGGCTAACGAAACGGGATATTTCCGTGTATTGGCTGTTCCGCCGGGAAATTATAAGGTAGTAGCCAGTGCTGACGGATTTGCGACCAGCAACGAAACATCCGCAACCGTCACCCTCGGCGAATCCACACCTGTTAACTTTAATCTGCAAGTAGCCGGAGCAACTGCCGAGGTTACCGTAACGGGCGATGTGGCCGCGATCGATACGACATCGAGCCGCGTTCAGGACAACATCACCGAACAACGCTTTGAAGAGATTCCGAAAGGAACGAACTTTACGAGCGTTCTGCAAACGACCGCCGGAGTTCAAAATGAATCCCAAAGTGCCGGGATTCAGATTGACGGTTCATCCGGGGCGGAAAACACATTTATCGTTGACGGACAGGAAGTGACGAACTTCCGGACGGGTCAATTGAATTCAAACAACAATCTACCCTTCCAATTGATTCAGGAAGTTCAGATCAAAAAAGGCGGGTTTGAAGCCGAACACGGCGGAGCGACGGGCGGCGTGATCACGCTTGTCACCAAACGCGGCGGCAATGAATTTACCGGCAATATCGCCACGTCATTTCAAACCAGCAAGCTCGATGGAGCAAATGCTTTGGTTGATCCGACCAACGTAACGACATTAAGCACGATCGAAAACAGAAATATACCGCAAGGAACGATCTTAAATCCCGATCCGAACACTTTGACCTATTTTGAAGCCGGACGCGATTTTCCGGGAGATTCTTATATCAACTTCTTCCCGAGTGCGACCTTAAGCGGCCCGATCGTTAAAGATAAACTATGGTTCTTCGGTGCTTATAATATCCAGAGTTTTATTACCGAAAGAACGGTCAATCATACGGACGGTTCGATCGAGCAATATCGCCGCAATGAAAGACGCGATTACGGATTTTTCCGGCTCGATTCGCAACTCGGCGATAATCTGAATTTAACCGGAAGCTATACATACAATCCGATCCGTGTTCACGGCGATCTGGCTCCGATAACTCCGCTGGCCGGATCCCCCCCGCAAAATGGTGATCCGCCGACTTTGGTAGGTTCGGATTTCTTAGACACACAAGGCGGACGACGTTCCAGCACGACCTACAACTTTGGCGGAACCTGGGCCAACAATAACTGGATTCTTTCAGCCCGTTACGGCGAAACCGCTCTCAATGAAAGATTGGGAAGTTACGGTATTCCGGACATCGAAAGAGTTCGCTGTATTACCGGAAATACGGGTGTTCCCGGAACAACTCCGGGCGGCACATGCGGTTCCGGTTTTTCAAATGTCCCGACCGTCTTTAAGATCAACAAAGATATTTCCAGACGGAAGACATTCGACGCCGATGCAACGGCGATCATCAATAATTTCGGCGGTCGTCATAACATCAAATTCGGTTATCAGTTAAACAAATTGAGTAACGACGTTGACCAGGGTTATGTTGACACGGGCGAGATCCGTTTCTTCTACGGCCAGTCTTCGAGAGGTTTCGGAACGGTTGACGGCGGTGTCGGTTATGTCTATCTCCAGCTATTCGGAACCCAAGGTCTTACTTCCAGTACGAACCAAGCCTTGTATATCCAAGACAGTTGGACGATCGGTCGTTTGACGATCAATCCGGGCTTCCGTATCGAACGCGAAGACGTTCCGTCATTTTCGGATAACGGCGTTCCGGTCGTTTTCGGTTGGGGCGATAAACCGGCTCCGCGGATCGGTGCGGCATTCGACGTTCTCGGTAACGGAAAATGGAAGATCTACGGCGGTTACGGTTGGTTCTACGACCGTTTCAAATATGAATTGCCGCGTGGGTCTTTCGGCGGCGATACGTTCTTCCGTTACTATATGACGGTGACGACCGCCAATCCCGATTACAATGATCCGCTTTATACCAGAGCGAACATTATTGCCACGGCGACGGCTTCGCAAAACAGCGGAATGCCGGCCATCTTCAACTTCCGCGTTCCTTCCAACGATCCGAGCGATAACCGCGTTGATCCGGATCTGCAAGCGGCCCGCCAATCGGCGATTGACCTCGGAACGGAATATGAATTCGGAAACAATTTGGTTTTCGGTGCCAGATACGTCCACAAACAAGTTGACCGGGCGATCGAAGACGTCGGAATTTTCGATGCTCAGGGTAACGAAAACTTCTTTATCGCCAATCCGGGTTTCGGTGTGGTCGCCCAGCCGTTCTTCCCGGGCTTTAAACCGACTCCGAAAGCCGAGCGTGTCTATGATGCCCTCGAACTTTCCGTCAACAAGCGTTTTGCCGACAATTATTTCGTCAATGCCAGCTATACCTACAGCCGTCTTTTCGGTAACTATTCGGGTTTGGCAAGCTCCGACGAAAACGGCCGTTCCAGCCCGAACGTCAACCGTTTCTTCGATCTTCCGTTCTTGGGCTTTGATGCCGACGGAAACCCCGACAACGGACGTCTGGCCACGGACCGACCGCATATTGTCAAAGTAAACGCCGGTTACAATCAGGTTTGGAGCAATTCGAATACGACCGAATTCAAAGGCTTTTTCATCGGCCAAAGCGGAACTCCGATCTCGACCAGAGTCAGCTTTTACGGTGCCAATACCTTCTTGAACGGTCGCGGCGATCTCGGCCGAACCGAAATGTTTACGCAGACGGATTTTGCCGTTTCGCATAAATACAGATTCGGACGCGATTCAAGATTCACTCTGGCTCTTGATCTCGACATTATAAATCTGTTCAATGAAAAGAATGTCATTAACCGCGACGGAATCATCTTCCGCAGCGATCTTTCGGATGCTGATGTCAATCTTCTGCTACCGAATGTGACGGATGAACTGACCTTCATCGGACAAATTTTCAATGGCGGTCTGGCCAGCCAGATCCGCGAGCTGAATCAACGCGGTAATGCCGGGTTATCTACCTGCGGAGACGGAACAGAATCCTGTGCCGCTTACCGATCGGATGCCCGCTACGATCAGCCGAATCAATTCCAAATCCCGCGTTCGGTCAGATTCGGTTTCCGTTTATCTTCTAACTTTTGAAAGTTAGCAAAGATTTAACTTTGCAACTAAAAAGCCCGTTTTTATTGGATCAGATTCAAAAAGGACGGGCTTGATTTTTATTCAAATTTCAAGGTTTTATTCAAATTTTAGAATAATTTTGATGAAATTTGATTGAATTTTTATGACTTTTCCGGTGCCGATAGGTTATTTTTTGACTGATGACGCAATTTAGTCATCGCCAATAAATACAAAAGAAATCATAAAGGGAGTAATAAACTATGGATACAGCATTAGAAAAGATCGCAACCATCAGCAGAAATTCCAGCGGCGAAACCGAAGACAATATTTTGGCTTTGGGCGAAGTCGTCAGTTCATTGAGCAAAGCTGTTTCGACATTGGAATCTTTACAAGACTCGGAAACAAACCATCTTTTCAGAAATTTCGAGCTGAATTTTCCGAAAGACGGCATTGATTTTTATAAGGCCACCAAACTTTATGAGATCAACCTGATAAAGCAAGCCCTGCGTTTGACCCGCGGACATCAGGCTAAAGCGGCGAAACTCTTAAAGATGAGAACTTCGACGCTCAATTCTTTCATCAAAAGACATAAGATCAGTTTTTAGATGTTCGATAGAGCGAAAAGAAGGATAAAGATCAATAAAAGGTGATACTGCAACTATTTTAATTTTTTACCGGAAATTATTCGTAAATTTTTTCAGATACCAGAACAATCCCGCTTTATCACTTTCTAAAACTTTTTCAAAGTGTGTTTTATCCTTCCGCTTTTATTTTCAGATACTTAAATCTGATAAACCGAAAAAAATCTGAACTGTTCGAGTTCTTGATACGTACTTAAAAACATCAGGACAGTTTTGTCGTTATAAATTCTACAATTGCGGTTTTTATTTTACTTTCAGGGAATAAATCGAACAAATTTTAGAATTATATGACCAAAATCGCAAATCAGTCATTTTACTTGTCATAAAATCAGTTTCTGCGGTGTTATGTATATGAAACTACCTGTTTTAAACAAATTTCAAGGAGTCTAAGTGGTAAAGTCAGCAACCAAAACGCAGTATTTTGACTTTGGGATCTTTCGGCTTGATGCAACAAACCGTGAATTATTAAAGGATGGAGAACATATCGCTTTAACCCAGAAATGCTTTGAAATCCTGCATTTCCTCATAATGAATCGCGGTAAAATGCTGAAAAAGGATAGAATTCTGGATGTTGTCTGGACGGAAAATTTTGTCGAGGAGGCAAATCTCGCCCAGCATATCTATATGATCAGAAAAGTCCTCAAAGACTCCGGCGACGAAACCAATTATATTGAAACGCTCCCAAAATACGGCTACCGTTTTGTCGGCGAAGTTACGGAAGTTTTTGCCGCAACGCCGGACGAACTGCCGCAAAACGGATCCTTAAACGGACATATTTCCCACACGAACGGGTTTTATCAAACCGAAAACGGAAACGGACGGCTTGAGAAACCGAACGATCTTTCGATCGAAAAGACGATCGAAGCGGATGGGCATCAACCGAAAAAGCCCCCCGAAAAACAAAGCGTGCTGATACCGAACTTTGCCTTTGCGGCTATTTTCGGATTGATGATCTTAACGTTCGTGTTTTTGGCGTATTTTTCCGTTCCGCCGCAAAAGTCCGATATTTCAAGCGTTAAATCAATTTCAATTTTGCCCTTCAAACAGATCGGCGGAAAAAAGGATGAAAAACTCGGACTCGGCTTGGCCGACACGCTCATCTCGCGGCTCAGCAATCAAAATAAAATTTCCATACTGCCGACGACGACGATCGCCAATATTTCCGTTGAAGAAACGGAAAACCTGATCGAAGTCGGTGAAAAATTGAATGTTGATGCGATCTTGACCGGAACGATCCAAAGAGAAAAAGATTTTGTCAGAATCAATGTTCAACTCGTCAGCGTCCGCGATAGAATTCCGCTCTGGACGGATAAATTTGACGCAAA
>JBGTRS010000223.1:0-7330 GCA_041940665.1 Pyrinomonadaceae bacterium
ATCGCCGACTCTGTACGGAGCGGTTATGATCGTGCAATCCTGCAAGGAATCGGCGGAATTTTCACTGCCGATAATTACCTGCACTTTATCATTGACCGATTTATCCCGCGTGATGCATTCGTTCAAGATCTGAACCAGCCGCGATTTTTCCTCGATCGTCTTCAAAAGTTGGCGGAGTCTTTCAAGGTCGGCAAAATCGGATTTCGTTAAGATGTTCGAAGTGCCGTCCACAAAAACCTCGCCGTGCAAATCCGTTTCGCTTTCGATGCTTTGCGATGTCAGAATCATCGCGGTTTGCAGTAAATTATCGAAAAGTGCTTTTTCCTCGTGCATCAAAGTTAAAATTTCCGCACGAATCGTTAATAAACTTTTTCCCGAAAATTCGGCGTTTAAGTAACGTGCCGTTTTGTCGAGTTCGTCCTGAGAGTATGTTTCGTTGAGCCGGATCACCTTGTTGTGAACGATGCTCGGTGTCGAAACCAATACGACCAGAACCCGTTTATCGGACAAATTCACAAAATCAATATGCTGCAAACGGTCGTGAGCCAGAGAAGGCGAAACGACGATGCCGATATTATTTGAAAGAGCAGATAAAAGCTGGGAAGTGCGTTCCATCAATCTGTCGGGCGTTTCCTCCGTTTCCAGTTCGCTTAACCCAAGTTCTTTATTGATAAAACTCAAGTCTTCGTTGGAAAGTTTCAAAATACCCAAAAGATTGTCAACGTAGAACCGATAACCTTCATCGGTCGGGATTCTTCCGGCAGAAGTATGCGGCTGTTCGAGTAATCCGTAAGTTTCCAACTCACTCATTACGTTGCGGATCGTCGCTGAACTTAAACCGGATTTGTTGGCAAATTTTTCGGCAATTATTTTCGAACCGACGGGTTGACCGCTTGTAAGATGTTCGCTGACGATCGCCGAAAGGATGATTTGCCCGCGAGCATCGGGAAAGTTAGATTGTTTTTCCGATTTTGAGTTATTTCCGCGAGCAGACATTTTTTTGTGTGTGGGGCTTTAAAGTCATATCTTTTTTAAGATATGCTTACTATTTAATGGATAGCATTTTACGCTGTTTTCTGTCAAGAAGAAACTGTTAAACTCTGATTAACAATTTATGCCTTTAACTCCTCAAAAAATCAAAAATTTATACGAAAACGCCTTTCGGCTGACGGATAAAAATATCAAAATCCCGGAAATAAAGATCGAATTTTATCCCTACGTTAACGTCAACAGCCGCATTAAATCCCATAACGGCAAAGTTTCCGTCCGCATCGCCGAACTTCTCAAAAACGCTCCGGCGGAAGTTCACAAAGCACTTTCAAAAATTTTGGTTGCCAAACTTCTCGGCAAAAAAGTTCCCGCCGACGCCGACAAAATTTACAAAGATTTTTTGGCGGATGAAGATTTTCAAAAAAAAGCCGTCGAACACAAACGCCGGACAGGAAAGAAAAATATAATTTCCGCTCAAGGGGAATTTTATGATCTCGACAAAATTTTTTATAAATTAAATCTCGTCTATTTTGAAAACAAAATCCCGAAACCGCAATTATCCTGGTCAAAACACAGAACTTACCGACGCCTCGGACATCACGATCCGGTTCACCAAGCCGTCATCATCAGCAAATCTCTCGATGATCGATACGTCCCGAAATTCGTCGTCGAATATGTTCTCTACCACGAAATGCTCCACATTAAATATCCGGTCGAACACAAAAACGGCCGGCGTTGCGTTCACACGCCCGATTTTAAACGCGACGAGGAAAATTTCCCCTATTTTGAAGAAGCCGAACAATGGATCGAAGAAAATGCTATAAAAATAAAGAGGAAAGTAATTGGTAATAAGTAATTGGTTAAAAAAACATTTGAAAGTTAAATTAGAAAAGTTAACTTTGGATGAAATCTATCAACTATTAATTATCAGTTATCAACTATTTCGATGGTAGTAAAAGAAACACCTTCGGAATAGATGATAGTTAATAGCTGATAATTGATAGATTCTTTTCGCATTAATCACCAAAAACCAATTACCAATTACCTTTTACCAATCACTTCCCGTCAAACTGCTCAACAATCGTTCCGAGAAATCCGAAATCAGAAATATATTTTCGTTCAATTCCCTGTTTATTAAAATTTGTTTGCGTGAGATTGTAGGAAGTTATTTTTTGATTTTCTTTTGTTTTGCCAAAAACATTCGCCATATTTACAGCCGTTTCCGTATCTTTTGTAAATGTCGCCGCAACCGATTTATTTTCCTTCAACTGTGAAAATAAAGCCGATGGCGAAATTTCCACCGAAGTTTTTCCATTGACGCTTGTTTTAACACTTTCCTTATCGCCGATAATTAGAAAATTTTCGACCAGAACAACCGCTAAGTCTTCATTTTCGGCATTCCATAATTTCCCGTCTTTGCCGATCGTTACGGGTTCTTTTGAAAAATCTATATCTTCAACGATCGTCTGTTTTATCTTTTCAAAATCTTTTACTTTAACAATCGAAAACTTTTTATCGCCGTTTTCATCGAGCCTTGCAGTTAAAATGCTAGATTCAACCGCACTCAAAAAACCTTCCGCATCGGCGATGCCGTAGGAGCCGAGCAAGGAATTTGAAAACGCAGCGATGATCTTGCCGTTAACCGCATCGGTTTGTTTGGCGGTCGTCAGCAGAAGACTTCGAAAAGCGATCTGCGGATTTTTCAGGTTATAGACGGTGGCGGAAAAAGTTTCGGGCGGAAGAAATTTATATATCTCATCTGCGTTTGTATTTGATGAAACAAGCGTTTCGCTCAAAATGTCGGAAACTTCCTTTTCCGTTCTGATAAAAATTTCGTCCTCGATTCCCTTTGCGGATTTGTTGGCTGTCCAGGTAATTTCCTTGACCGATTTGTTCAAAATCTGCGGCAAAATTCCCGAAATAAAACCTCTCGCGTTCTCGTCTTCGGATTGACCGACGGCAACCGTAACGCCGACGAGATCGGCGATCTGCCTGATGCCTTCTTTGGAAACAAAACCGAACGCCAACTTCCCTTGTGCTTTTTCGTATTCGAATGAAAGACTTTCGTTTTTGAGCAGGTTTTCCGCTTCGCCGCGTTTTGCCAAGAGACATTTGTTTAATGATTCTTCATCGTTCCCGAAAAAAACCTGCGTTCCTGAAATGACGGCAAATGTCTTGCGTCCGTCGTTGGCCGTCCAGACAAATCTTTCGGTGTCGTTGACGCTTTTTCTTTCGAGTTTGGCATCACTGCCGTAATTTTTCCTGACGAAATTATTGAGATTGTTTTCGACCAGAGACGCAACCTGCCAACTCCAGCCGTGCGTTTCGGCGATGGCCGTAAATTTCGGCTTAAAATTCAAAACCGATTGTTGATCCGTCACCTGATTTTCCCTTGTTTCAAATCCGGTTACGGCAACCGCCACCTGTATTCCCGAAAAACCCGAAAAATCGGGATTTTCCGATGAAAGTTCTTTGAATGAATTGTTTTCGGTCAAAGCATCGAGAGTTTTGCCGAGGTCGTTTGTTTCGAGATAGATAATCGTATCTTTCGGTGCAAGGGAACGCAGAACGATATCCGTCTTTGTGCAAAATGAAAACGACACGGCAACGATACCGCAAACCAAAAGGAATAAAATCACCGGAACGAGTATGCGAAATTCCGAGGTGGCATATTTGAACTTCAACTCGTTTATTTTTTTTGCAAGTTCGGACATCTCTAGAATTTAGACGTTTTTGATTATACATTATTCGCCGTTTGAAAATATTCCGGCAAATTTATTGAGAACGAAGCGTCGAAAGCGGTTTTTTAAAGAGAACATCAAAACTCGCCAATGCTCCGACCGCCATCACCAGACCGGCGGTTATCAAGATTCCCAAAAGCATCAGAACGAAATCAAATTCCCACAGAATATCGAGAACGTATCTTGAAACGGCAAACGACAGAGCCGTCGCAAAGACCGAGCCGATAATTCCGGCCATAATTCCCAAAATTCCGTATTCGGCAAAAAGTATCGCGGCAAGAGTTCCGCGTTTGGCCCCGAGCGTTTTCAGAATCGCGTTTTCATAAACTCTCTGCGATTTGGTCAGGGCAACCGAACCGATCAAGATCAAAATTCCGCTTAAGATCACGAAACTTCCGACAAACGAAATCGCCAGCACAAAATTTTCGATCAAGTTTTGAACGACTTTGATGATTTCGGCAACGTCAATGATCTGCACGTTCGGAAATTTATCAATCACATCGCGTTGCAGTTTTTGGCGTTCGTTGGCGGGCATTCTCTTTAAGACATTGGCGGCAAAACTCTGCGGGGCGTTCTCTAGACTTCCGGGACGAAAGACGAATACAAATGCAGTGCGTATGTTTCGCACGTCGAGTTCTCTGATATTGGCAACCTGAGCGGTGATATTTCTGCCCGAAATATCAAAGGTGATCGAATCGCCGACACCGATTTTCAAATCTTCCGCCATTCCGTCCAAAACCGAAACCTGCGGAATTTCCGTGCTTTCGCTTTCCCACCAAACGCCTTCGATGACCTTTTCGCTTTGGTCGAGTTCGGAGCGGTAGGTGACGGCGAATTCACGTCCGATCTGGCCTTGTTGCTGACGGACTTCGCGGTTTTGATAATCGGGCGGTTGACCGTTGATATAGGAAATTCTCGCCCGCACGGTCGGAATAATTTCGGCTTTTTCGCCCGTGCTTTGTTCGACGAGTTTTTCAAATTCTGCCGTCTGACTTCGCTGTATATCCACAAAAAACATACTCGGCAGACGCTGATTCCGCGTAAAATCAAACTCGCGGACGAGATTTGTTTGCAGAGACTGAACCGCCAGAACGACAAACGCCCCGAGGCCGACGGCGAGTAAAATTATCCGCGTCTGATTGCCCGGACGATAGAGCGAATTGATCGCCTGCGAAACGGAAAATGTGCCGAATTTTTTAAATTTCTTGAGAATCAAAGTCAAAACAAACGCCGCCAGATAAAGCACGAGCGAGGTCAAACCGAGGCCGACGAGAAAGAATGTTCCGACAATCAATGAACCCGCTTGCCAGACGGCTAACCCCAAAAGACCGCCGAGACAAACGATGCCGAAAATCCATTTCGTCCAATCGAGTTTCCGCAGATTTTTATTGTTTTCATCCCGTAAAAGCAAATTCGGTTTGATCGTACGAACCTGCAAGAGCGGCAGAGCGGAAAAAAGCATCGAGATCAGAACGCCCAAAATGATGCCCTGTAAGGCGGTCGAAAAATGCACCGCATAACTCATTGCCGCCGGAAGGGCGTCGTTAAAATTCCACTGAGCATACCATAAACCGGCTTGAGCGAGAAAAATCCCGAACAGACTTCCGATAAATCCGAGCGTTAAGATCTGCAGGAGATAAACGGTGATGATCCGCGTTCCGCTTGCTCCGAGACATTTCAAAACGGCGACGGATTTGCGTTTTTGTTCAACAAAAACTCTCGCCACATTCCAGACACCGACACCGCCTAAAACCAAAATCAGCAACCCGGTCAACGACAGATAATTTTCCGTCCGGGCAAATTGTTCGCCGAGTCTTTCCTGCGTTTCGCGGTACGACTGCACCCGCAGGGTCGTACCTTTCAACTCCTCCCGCAGATTCTCGACCAAAGAAGTCGGATTCGCCAAAGTTCGATACAGAATGCGTCTGGTCACACGACTGCGGTTCTGCGTGATCCCGGCTTCTTCGAACGCCTTTTTTTCAATGTAAATTCTCGCCCCGAGCCGGAAACCGCCGCTTCCGCCCGGTTCTTCGTCAAAGGCTCCCGTGATGACGAATTGTTCTTCGCCGAGTTTTATTTTATCGCCGATCTTGACGTTTAATTCTTCTAAAAGAATCGAAGCAATGACCGCCCCGCGGTTTTCCAGAAGTTTGAAATCGAACGGTTTTCCGCTTGCCAGTTTGAATTCGCCGACGAGCGGAAACGGCGGTTCGATGCCGCGAAGGGAAACGAATTCGACATTAGCATTTCCGCTTTCGACGGGTTTTGCCATTGCCGAAGTATCAGTAATTTCGTTGCGGTCTTCGATGATGCTCGATGTTTCGATGACTTTTTCGATCGCCGAAAGTTCCGTCGGCGAAAAATCGTCGGTCGAGGTGATCTGAAAATCCGCCGTCAACAAAGCCCGTGCATCGCCGCCGACAGCCTGACTCAAATTCTGAATCAGCGAACGCAGAGCGACAACCGAACCGACACCGATGGCGATGCACAGAAAGAAAAACAGAAGTCTTTTCCAAGACGAGCGAATTTCGCGGATTGTTAGGTTAAAAATAAAATTCATAAACTATTTTTTCACCACAGAGACACGGAGAACTACAGATAAATATGTTTTCGAAACTTTTCATAAAAATTAAATCGAATTCCTCTGTGTCTCTGTGTCTATGTGGTTAAATTCGTCTTTGATAACTCGACCGTCCTTCAAAATAACCTGTCTTTCTGCCCGGTTGGCAAGCTCTTGATCGTGCGTAACCAACACGAGAGTGACATTGTTGCGGTCGTGCAGATCGGTCATCAGATCAAAAATATGATTGCCGTTCTTGGAATCAAGATTTCCGGTCGGCTCGTCCGCCAGCAAAATTTTCGGCTGATTGGCAAATGCCCGGGCGATGGCGATGCGTTGCTGTTCGCCGCCGGAAAGTTCCGACGGATAATGATGGCCGCGGTTGGTCAGCTCGACATCTTCGAGCAGTTTTTCAGCCCGGTCTTTCGCGTCTTTTAAGCCTAAAATTTCCATCGGAATCAAGATGTTTTCAAACGCCGTTAAAGACGGAATCAGATGAAACGACTGAAAAACAAAACCGATCTTTTTGCTTCGGGTTTCGGCGAGATCATCTTCGTTCATCGTCGTGATGCTTTCGCCGTCAATCAAAATTTCGCCCGAACTCGGTGCATCGAGTCCGGCGATCAAACCGAGAAGCGTTGATTTTCCGCTCCCCGAAGCTCCCGTTACCGAAACAAACTGACCGTCGTTTATTTCAAGCGAAACATTATCTAAAATAGTTAAATCTTCCGTGCCGGAGCGGACTGTTTTGAATACGTTTTGGAGAATTATCATAAATTTGCTAGTCGTACATTGTTAAATGTTAATTGATTTTCCCTTTGAACAATTTACTATTTTCAATTTACCATTTACCAACTACTTGAAAAAGACGCAAACAAGTTCGCCGGAATCTGCATCCAATTTTCGGAGTCCAGCGAAGGAAATAATAGAAAATATGTCATATATAATTCGTTTTACATTGGTTTTTAGTTTCATCATTTCGGCGGTGGCCTTTTCCGCGTGTGAAATTTCATCGGCCGAAAAAAGCAATAGCAGAAAG
>JBGTRS010000224.1:0-7328 GCA_041940665.1 Pyrinomonadaceae bacterium
ATATTAATAATGAGCCAAAAAGAGATTATGTTAATTTGGATCCACCTGAAGATAGGGACACATATAAAAAATTACAAATACATAATAAATATTTAGGATATAAAGATATTGTTTATACCCCTATTGATATACCATACATTGATGTAGATATTAAACATATTGAAAGTTTATGGTCTGATCCAAAAATGGAAGAAGGCACAACCGCTGGCACTATTGCTGTTGGTAAAGTTTTATTTTTAAAAAAGAACAAATATTTAACACCATATGGTGATGGAGAATGGTTTGATTGGGTATATAAAGAAATACCACATATAAAAGAATTTATAAAAAAACTACCATTTATTTCTATAAGACAATGTGCGTTTGTGCAACCACCTAAACCTGTGCCGCCTCACTATGATGAACCTAAAATTATGTTGGATATTTTAAAAAAACAATCACCATCACCACCACAATCTTCTTCTTCTGCATCACCATCATAATCAGTAGCTATAGGAATATCCGTACTATCTCCGAAAGTATATATACTTACTGTACTATCAGAACTTCTGAGAATGTACCAATTTTTATCGCTTGGTCTCCACACGGCTATATCATTCTTCCCGTCGCCATCAAAATCTCTCGGCGTAAATTTATCGGTCGCCACCCCAAAACTTGCTGAAGTTATTGAACTGTTTGAACTGTTCAAAATCCACCACTGGGATGGCGTCGGCGATGTATTAGGTCTATATACAGATATATCGGTTTTTCCATCGCCATCAAAATCTGATGGGGTATCATTTAATAATCCAAGAAAGTTGCCGATTTGATTGCCGTTAATGGTGTTAAAAGACAGGGCGGGTGGTGAGAATTTATAGCCATTCTTGGATGGTGTTACGGTATAATTCCCATTACTATCTAAATTAGCAAAAACGTAATTACCATTTGCATCTGTTTGGGTAATTCCTGAAACAGTGCCATTCAATGTAACCATTGCCCCACTTATCTTGAACCCATTTTGATTAGATAAAGTTCCGCTAATTGAATGTGGAGAACTAGGAGTAATAACTTTACTTTCCATATCACTGCCTCCCGGTCCCGAAGCTGTTAAGGTAACAGTAAAAGGAGCTTGTGTAACCGAATTAAATGTATGAAAAGGACTTCTTGCATTCGAAGTACTTCCATCTCCAAAATTCCAACTCCAAGCATTAGATCCGAGCGACATATCCCACATATAAGTACTTAATGGAAGTGGTCCGGTAGTTTTAGTAGGAACAAAATATGAAAATGGAACTGTATCAGTATTGGAGTTCCAAATGCCAAACTGTGTATTGTATCCATATTTGTAAGAAGCCGTCCCACTTGGACCATTTATAGTAAATTTAGCGGTACCATTCTCAATATTGAAAGAAGAAGTATAAAAGTCATAAATTGCTGAAACTCCCTCATTCCATATTTGGCGATAAGAATCATAAATGATGAAGTGATATTGAATTCTGTTTTGCTGTTGGAAAACACTAGTGGTGAAGTACATAATCATAGTGTCAGAAATTTTGAGAGCTTGACTTTGCACTCCATGAAGATCTTTGACCCATTGTCCAACTTCAGGATTATAAATAGCAAAGTAGTGTCTTACAGGGTTGGAGTTTGTCGTCCAAGCTACGAGACCTCCACTTTGAATCGAGGCAATCGCAAACTCTTCAAGTATTTTCCAGCAACCGCATTTCGGATCATAGACTGCAAAATAATGTTTATTACTGGATCCAAATTCTCCAGTCCATCTGACCACCCCATTTTCTTTAACTGGATCTGTAATGGTATTAAAAAAAGGAGATGTCCAGCTAATTTCTTGACTACGCTGTTGATCAAATACCTTAAGCAATACTTTTCTTTGTGCGGTTCCGGGTTGTGGAATTGTTTCTACAGTTATATCAGTGTTAGTAGGAAATGAACCATAAATGGTAACTGGCACGGTTATAATCAATACAAATATAACCATTTTTAGTGATTGATAAATTTTCATGTTATTTGCTCCTGTTAGGGTAGATTTTAAGAACTTAAGACATTTATTTTCGCTAGTATTCTTAGCTGAGGTTGATATTAAATTAACTACTTAACTAGTGCAAAGACATAAATTAAAAAACAATAAGTCTTATATCTAGAGTCAATATCAAGAACAAAAAAGTCTCATTTATCTTTAATTTTTTCGATAAATGAGACTTTTTTGTTCTTATTTAATATACAAAACTGTCTATTAAATAATGTAAATTACAACTAGGGTTCACAGCTTAGAATTAACGTATGGTTAAATCTAGCAATAATAGTTATAGCGGTTTTTGAATTAGTGCATAGAATTAAAAAAGTTTTAAGTGTGAACTGAAAACATTTCTGTCAATTTAATTTTAGTCTAATTCTTATCATCAATGTCTGAAGCATCAAGGACATATTTTCCCCAGATATGCTTTCTTAAAACCCGGGCAAATTCAAAATCAATTTTTTCCAGAATTTTGAGTTGTTTTACGGCCTCATCGCGTTCGCCGCGTTCCAGATAATGCAGGGATAAATTATAATAAGCTTCGCTGTAATCCGGCTTCAAACGAATTGCCTCCCGATAATGTTCGAGAGCTTTATCCCTTTCTTTCAGTTCATCCAAAACCGTCGCCAGATTGTTATGAGAGATTGCATCGGTCGGTCTGAGTTCGATGGCTTTCAAAAAACTGTCGCGGGATTGCTTATAACGTTTCATTTTAAAAAGCGTAACGCCTCTATTACCGTATGTCGCTACCAAATCCGGTTTTATTTTGATGGCCTTATTAAAAAATTTGAGGGCCATTTTGTATTCACCGAGATTATCCAAGGAAGCGGCATAATTATTCAGCGTAAAAGCATCGGCCGGATTTATGTCCAAAGCCTTTTCAAATGCCGAAAGACTTTCCTTAAAACGCTTTTTCTCGCTCAAAGCCTCACCCAGACTCGAGTAACTGTCGGCGTTTTCAGGCTTGACTTTGATCAACTCCCGGAAAATTTCCATCGCTTCGTCAACTCTGTTCAACTTCAAATACGATCTGCCCAAATTATAGCGGCAGGTAAAACAATCCGGGTTGACCCGAAGTGCCGCCAAAAAGATCTCACTCGCCGTTTTGTAATCGTTTTCCTTTAATCCTTTTTCGACCCCCGAATTGTTTATCTGAATATAGTTGCCTGATTCAGACGCAACATCGGAATTGACGTTTTCCGGCGAAGCGGATTTTTTTTCCGAGTCTTCCGTCCGCGTCTCCACGAACTTCAGCTGAGCATTTACCGAAATAGTTAGAAATGAAATGATTGCGAAAAGTATAAGATTATTTTTCATTGACTATTCTCCTTCGTCAAGCAAAGTTCTTTTGCTTGACTAAAAATTCAAAGAACAGTTTTACGCCGAAAACGAAGGCTTTTTTCCAGCCCAAAACCGGCTTATAAAACGACAAATAAAAACGTATGAAATAAATGCCTTCTATTTGCGTAACACCGTCATTTTCAGCTTTATGACAGAAAAATAAAAAATAATTTAAGTTCTTGTGTATACAGGGTTTATGGGTATATCTTATTGAATATTATTCAATATTTCGGAAGGATGTTTTCGGATAAAATCCAGGTATCAAAATTTGTCGGATTGTCGGGTTATGCTTTTTTGTTGAAAGGATAAAGACGGCTGTTTTGTTTTTTTCGGCTCGCAAAAATTTTATTCCGACTCATCTTCTTTTTTAGATTTACCGGTTAAAACTTCCCGCATAACTTCGGCACCGGGGATTAATTTCTCCATCGTTTGCGGAGCGGAAAACGCCATTTCGAGGACGCTTCGGAAACGGTTGTCGAACTCTTCCTTGGTTTTAAGATAAGCATTAAAACTGGCGGTCAGATGATTTTTGAAAAAATCCTGCAGAGAATCGTCCCGCGAACGAAGAACCTGAAAAAGAAAATCGGTCGGCAGAACGGTTTTGTCTTTTTTCTCTTCTTCTAAAATGACCTGGATCAAAACGGCCTTCGTCACATCTTCACCGCTGGAATCAAGCACCTTTATATCAACCCCTTCGCGGACAATTCTGGCGAGGTCTTCGTAGCTTACATATTCCTTTGTTTCCGTATTGTAGAGACGGCGGTTTTTGTAGCGTTTGATAATTAGCTCATCGGATTCTTCTTGTTTTTTCTTTTTCGGCATAATCTTTTAATTGAAAATATAACACACATTTGCTTTTGGGATTGTTCAAATTCAATGTGCAGATGCGAATAAAACAGCCAATTTTTATCAATTAGTAAAGATTCACTAAAAAATTATCCGGGTGTAATTTATTAAATAATTAGACTTGAATGGATTATATAAATTTTATTTCGCAAATGCGAAGAAAACACTTGACAAGCTGTTTTCTTTTCTATATTATCGGAATCATTAAGTAGCCAATCAAACGGGCTGCGAGAAAATTAAAAAAGCATTAATAAAATTTTAGGAGAATAAAGAAGCATGGCAAAAGCAAAAACGAACGAAACGATTGATAAAGCGGTCGAACTAACACAAAGTACTGCAAAATTAGCACTTAAAGGAACCGTTGAAACGGCTGAACTGACCGAAAACTATGTTCAAGGTCTTTACAAAGTCGGCTACGACACAAATGTTGACGCATTGAAAATTGCAAAAAACTACTGGGATGCGGCAACCGAAATTCGTCAGGATTGGTTGAAACTTTTCGCGGCAACCGGCGAAAACTTAATTGACGCAACTGCGAAAATGGAAATGCCGACCATCAACGATGTGACCGAATTCGGTAAAGGCGTTTACAAGAACGTCAGCAAAACGGTTGAAAACATTACTCCGAAAGCAAAATCGGCTTCAGCTAAGTAAATTTTCACAAAACAAAATCCAAAGGTTGTCAGAACCTTTGGATTTTTCTATATTTAAGAAATAAATTTAATAAGGAAGAAAACCACAGATTAATGCGGATTGACGAAGTTTCAAGTTGATCTGTGAAATTTGTGGTTTTATTATTTTAAGACTATGGCAACAGCAAAAAAGACTTCGAAAACAACGGCGAAAAAAACTAAAAAAACGACAAAGCCAAAAACCGAAACAGCAAAAACAACGGCAACTGCTTCAAAGGCGAAGACAAGCACAAAAGCCAAAACCGGAACGACGGCAAAGGCGAAAACAGGTGCGAAAAGTGGTAAAGGAATAGCAAAACCAAAGAAAGGTATTGCCAAACCGAAAAAGACCGCAAGAGCGAAAGGAGATACAAAACAACAAAAAAGCGACGCTCAAACCGATTGGGCGAGAGCGATCGTTCAGCAATTGACGGAAGCCCAGAAAATGTGGATCGAGATCACGACCAAGCAATACGAAGTAGTTTTTCAAACCGTCCAGAATGTAACCGGAATGGCTGAAAATGCTCCGACCGAAGCGATGGCGAACTGGGCGAAACAAGCGACGGAAAGTTTTGTCGAGGCTCAAAAGCAGTGGTCGGAGATCGCCATTTCGCAAAGCGAAGAGCTGATAAAATCGGTTCAGTCGGGAACGAGTCTGACCAATCCGAATGTTATCGGAAACATCCAAAATGTAACGGCACAAAGCTTAGATACGCTCGTCAAAATGCGTCTGGCGTGGCTCGATTTTGCGGCCGAGCAAAATGCTCAAATGATGAAAGCCTTTAAGGACGGGATGAATCTGGATGATTCTTCGCCCGCCGCCGCCCTTGCGGATTTTGCCCAGGCGACGATGAAAAGCTACGTCGAGATCCAAAAACGCTGGCTTGATATGGCGACGCAGATGCCGCTCTTCGGCAAGAAAAACGATTAAAGGAATGAGCCGGGAGCGGTTAACGGTGAGCAGTCGTAGCGAGTGCAACTTTTTTCTGCTTACTGCTAACCGCTTACCGCTCACTTAAAAACTATGCTAATCTGTGGTTGTTAAAATTTTGGAGCAAAATCGAATGGCAAAAGAATCAGCCGTAAAGAGAAAATATCCCTGGAAGACGAAAGTCGGCGGTGAAGAAGTTACGCTTCGTTTGATGACGCCGGAAGATAAGGAAGCGATGCTCGAATTTGCAAGGGCTCTGCCGGAAGACGATCTGCTTTTTTTGGCGATCGATATAACCGAAGAAAGTGCGGTTGATGATTGGATTCGGCGTTTGAAAGACGACAATCTGCACACGATTCTGGTTGAAAAGGACGGCAAACTCGTCGGCCACGGAAGTCTTCTGCATGAAGAACAGGTCTGGACTCGGCATTTGGGCGGAATGATTCTGCTTTTATCGCCGGATGTCCGCGGCAAAGGTTTGGGACATATTCTGGCGGGCGAACTTTTCGCACATGCGAACGACATCGGTTTGTTAAAGGTTATGGCACGGATGGCTTCTTCGCAGAAAGGTGCGATAAATGTCTTTCAAAAACTCGGTTTCAAAATGGAAGCTCTGCTTGCCGATTGCGTGATTGACCGCAACGACCGAACACACGACCTGATAATTATGTCGCACGACGTTACGGGGTTTAATTTATAAATTTAATGAATAGTGAATGGTGAATATCAATCAGCTTTTAGATATTAAATAACTATTCACCATTCACTATTCACTATTCACAAAAATAATGAGCCAACCTGAATTAAATCGCAGACTCTCATCACTGGATTCGACATTTCTTTACCTGGAGAAAAAGGAATGTCCGCTTCATATCGGCTCGACGAGTGTTTTTGACGGCAAAATTCCGTTAAAAGATTTAACCAAACATATCGAAGATCGTCTGCACTTGATTCCGCGTTATAAGCAAAAGGTCGTTCCCGACCCATTCAATATCGCTCATCCGACCTGGGAATTTGATGAGAATTTCGACATTACAAACCACATTTCCGAGATCAAAACCAAAAAGAAAGTAACGCACGAAGAACTGACGAAGATCGCGGGCGAGAAAATGACCGATCTGATGGACAGAAACAAACCGCTTTGGGAATTGTTCATCATCAACAACCTCGAAGCCGGCAGATCGGCGTTGATCGCCAAAGTTCATCATTGTATGGTTGACGGAATTTCGGGCGTTGATCTGGTCAGGATAATTTTCGACATCACGCCGGAAGGCACGCCTGTTCCGCCGAAGCCCGCCGAAGAAAAGCCGAAACCGAAAAAACCGGACACGACGAGGCAATTTTTCGATTCCCTGCTCGGTTCGATGGAAGAAGGAATGAACCGCTTTATGGAAATGCAGGCGGGAATGCTCTATCTGGCTTCAACTTTTGCCGATCCGAAAACGGCGGAAAAACTGCCCTCGATGGCGGAAATTCTGCCCGCCGCGACCACACCGGCACCGATTTTGCCCTTTAACGGCGAATG
>JBGTRS010000225.1:0-7327 GCA_041940665.1 Pyrinomonadaceae bacterium
AGAGGCGAAAAATTCATCATCAATTTCCGCCTCAAAGACATCGAAGCCAAACTCGACTCCGAAAAATTTTTCCGTCTCTCCCGCGGTGCTTTGGCCAATGTCGAAATGTTCGAAAAGATCTCGCCGATGCCCGGCGGGACTTATCTGATAACCCTGAAAAACGGGCAGGAAATTTCCTCGAGCCGTCTGCAATCGAGAATTTTGCGGGAAAGATTATTGAAACTTTAGATTTGTTATATTTCAAATCTAACGGCGAAGCCGTGTTAATAAGGTAGCCAGATGCGAAGCGTCTGGACAAGTTGATATAAAGTTTCCCGCATTGAAGACGCGGAAAGAAATGTTTTCTGAGTGCGGTTTCACCGCCGCAGGACTGATATTTTTTTACTGCTCAGGGGCTTTAATTCTTTACATTAATGTTCTTTTCAATTTTCTTAAATTCATCGCCTCGCTTAAAAACCAGATCGGCTTTTTGGCCTTCAAAATTTATCGTGACGAGATTGACCTGTTCGGAAAATTTTTCAAAAAAGAGAGTGTTTTTCAGTTCCGCTTCATCGAGTTCACCTTCAAACGGCAATTCGACATAAAGATAGATGACATCGGTTTCGAGTTCCTTGCCGAGCCATTTGAATTTTTTTGTTTCGCCCGATTTTGTTTTCAAAACGAGTTTTTCCGCCAGATAATTTTCGATAATTTTATCAATATCTTTGGTCAGTTCGAGGTCAACCTTCTTTTTCTGCCGTTTTTCCAAGGCGGGAATCAGATCGTGGGCGAAAACCCTGACCGAAACTTCGAGCAGATTTTCTTCAGGGTTGTAATCTATCCGCGTAAAACTCGTGTGATATTTATGTCGGCCGAAGGCGTTGAAAGCCAACAGGCAGATAAAAACAAACAACAAAATTTTCGTTAAATAACATTTCATGGCGTCTATTGTGCTCTGTTCGTTGGCTCCAGATCGGATCGCTGACGCGATTTGAATGTTTGAAAGCGGGTCGGCACGGTGCGACGCGGGAAGAAATTGTTCGTCAGATGCGTGTCGGCGGTTTCGAGATTCGGGTCTAAAACGATCGCTTTCGCTTCCTTTTTCGCGACGATCAATTTGGAGACATTAAAATTATCATACCGCCAGATCTCCGCCGGAATTCTGATCTCCTCGGTCGAGCCGTCCATATATTCGACCTTTAAGATGACCGGCATGACGAGTCCGCCGATGTTTTTTAGATCAACGACATAGAAATAATAATCCGCGTTAAGAAGAGATTTTTCCACGTCGTCCAAAGTTTCGAGAAACTCCTTGTATTTGTCGCGTTCGATCTCGGTGACGGCAAATTCGTCATAATCGTTGTAAAAATCCCTGAGCGACGGATATTGGTCAATGCGTTTCGGCAAGGATTTATTGCGTTGTTGTGATAAAGTTTTCGGACGCCGGTTGGCTTCGTCCCGCATAATTTTCTTTTCAACTTCCGGGTTTTGCGTGTCAACTTTGTAAAGCCGGACGTTTTCGATCGAAATATCAACGTGGTCGGTCGTATAAAACCAGCCACGCCAGAACCAATCGAGATCGCGTCCGCTCGCGTCTTCCATCGTACGGAAAAAATCCGCGGGCGTCGGGCGTTTGAACATCCAGCGTTCGGAGTATTTTTTGAAGGCAAAATCAAAAAGTTCGCGTCCAAGAACGGTTTCCCGCAAAATATTGAGAGCCGTCGCGGGTTTGCCGTAAGCATTGTTGCCGAAATTCAAGACCGAATCCGATTGCGTCATGATCGGCACCTGATTTTCCGAAGCCATATAATCAGCGATATTCTGCGGTTCGCCGCGACGCGAAGGATAATTTTCTTCCCATTCGCTTTCGGCTAAAAACTGGACAAATGTATTTAACCCTTCGTCCATCCAGGTCCAGTCGCGTTCATCGGAATTGACGATCATCGGATAGTAATTATGCCCGACCTCGTGGATGATGACCGAGATCAAACCGTATTTGGTGCGGGCCGAATAGGTGCCGTCCTCATTCGGACGCGGACCGTTAAAACAGATCATCGGATATTCCATCCCGCCGACCGGACCGTTGACCGAAATTGCTACCGGGTAGGGATACTTGAAGGAATAACGCGAATAAACGTTCAGGGTGTGGATGATCGCCTGCGTCGAGTATTTTTCCCAGAGCGGATTGCCTTCGTTCGGGAAAAAACTCATCGCCATAACCTTATTTCCCCCGACATTATGACCCTGGGCGTCCCAGGCGAATTTGCGTGAATTGGCAAAGGCAAAATCGCGGACGTTTTCGGCTTTGAAATGCCAGGTTTTTTTGCCCGTCGGTTTTGATTTTTCGTTCGCTTTGGCTTCTTCGGGCGTCACGATATACATCGGCATTTTTGCCGTTTCGGCTTGTTTTAATCTCTGTCTTTGTGTGGCGGTCAAAACTTCGTCCGGATTCTGCAAAACACCCGTTGAGGCAACGATGTGATCGTTCGGAACGGTGATTTTGACATCATAATCACCGAATTCGAGCGTAAATTCGCCGCGTCCTAAAAACTGATGATTTTGCCAGCCGTGAACATCGTAATAAGCCGCCATCCGCGGAAACCAATGGGCGAGTTCATATAAAAAATTTCCGTCCGCCGAAAAATATTCATAACCCGTCCGGCCGCCGAAGATCCGCTGATTGCTTATCTTGTAATCCCAATCTATTTTGAAGACAAAAGTTTCATTGGGTTTGAGCGGAACGGGTAGATCAACCCGCATCATCGTATTGACGATAGTATGTTTTAAAGCCTTGTTGCCGGCATCGCGGACGGACGAGATATTTACTTTGCCGTCGTAGGTCCGGGCGGCGATCTGTTCGAGTTCGGTCAAAGGGATGCCATCGCTGAAATCGGGAGCGGTATTCGTTTTCTGCGTATCGGAATCTTTGGCAAAGATATTCTGATCGATCTGCACCCACAGATAATCGAGCGTATCGGGCGAATTATTTTTATAGGTGATCGTTTCCCTGCCGATGATTCTTTGGTTGACATCATCGAGTTCGACTTCGATCAGATAGTCCGCCCGTTGTTGCCAATACTGATGACCGGGCGAACCGGAAGCCGTCCGATAGACGTTCGGCGTCGGCAGATCTTCATCGAGTTGTTTGAACTTATCGCTCGGTTTCGACTTTGATTGGGCGAACAAACCGCCGACGGCAAATAAAATAATGACCAAAGGGAATATATGTCTGATACGCATTTAAAAATGAAAATCTCCTCACGCAAATTTTGAAGGGGAAGAATTAGTTTTGTTGAATTCGCAGGAAAAATCAAGTCTTGACTCGAAACGCCGCCGTCCCGGTGGCTTTGCGGTTTTGTAGCTGATTGGTGTTTATCAACAATTGATTGAGAACAAACAACAGTTCATTAAAAATAAATAAGAATAAGCAAAAGTTTATAACATAATCGGATTTCTTTACGTTCTAATAAAAAACAAGAGGGTTTTATACAAATATCATAATGCGAAAAATTTACAGCATATTTTTAACGGCAACATTTATTTTTATTTTCAACGCTTTGGCTTTCGGGCAAAACGCGACCTTGAGCGGATCGGTGACGAATCAGGTCAACAATGAACCGGTTTTCGGCGTGAGAGTCGAGATCATCCGCTTGAAACTGAATACGGAAACCGATGAGAACGGACGATACGAATTTACGAATCTTCCGAACGGCACATATACGGTCGTAACCCACATCGAGGGCTTTGCCGATAAAGCCCAGCAAGTTACGGTTGCGGGCGGCTCGACGACCTTGGATTTTGTCCTGAGCATCCGGGCGATCAACGCCGAAGTGACGGTGACGGCAACGGGCGAAGGCGAATCGGTTTATGAGTCTTTCTCTTCGGTCAATTCGGTCGGGACGACGAACATTTCCAAAAATGCGAGCATCGGTATCGGCGACATCTTGAAAAATGAAGCGGGTGTGAGCAACCGTTCCTTTGGAAGTTCGGGAACTTCGCGTCCTTCGATCCGCGGTTTTGAAGGCGACCGGGTGCTTGTACTGCAGGACGGGATCAGAAACGGTTCGGTCGGTTCGACATCCGGCGATCACGGCGAACCCGTGTCGCCGTTCAATCTCGAAAGACTGGAAGTCATCAAAGGGCCGGCCACTCTGCTTTACGGAAGCAATGCCATCGGCGGAGTCGTCAACGCCGTCACCGATGACGAATATCAAGCCCACGAAGGTTTCCGCGGATATTTCACGGCCTACGGCGGTACGGTTGACCGGCAAGGCGGTGTTGCCGGCGGGATCGAATACGGTTACAAGAAAAATCTTTTCGACTTTAACACGAACTACAGCCGCGAAGGTGATTTTGAAACACCTCTCGGCAGAGTTCCGAACTCGGCGGCTCGTTCAAGGAGCGGTTCGGGAAGTTACGGATATTTTTCGGACAAGGCGTTTTTCCGCGGAACTCTGACGCTCGACCGAAGGCGTTACGGAATTCCGTATGCTCCATTATTTGAATCGGGTGAACTTTTAAGCATCATCAATGGCGGAATTGATTGCGGAAGTAAAGAAGAAACAGGCAAAGGCAAAACCGAATGTCAATACGATGTCGAAGAATTAAAACGCATTTTTGCCGACGAGCTTCCGCCGGTTCCCGAAGAGGAGATTGACATCAAGATGCGCCGCAACAATTACAGATTTGTCGGCGGTTTCCGCGATCTTAAATCACCGATCACTTCCGCAACTTTTTCAGTGGATTTTACCGATTACCGGCATCAGGAGATCGAAGCGGAAGACGGCGTTGAAGAAATTGCGACGACCTTCGACAATGACGTTTTTTCTTATCGCGGCGTTTTTCGTCAGCAAAATTACAAGAACCTTTCGGGACAATTCGGTTTTGAAGGTTACCGGCGTTCATTTTTGACCGTCGGGGCGGAATCTCTGATCGAAGGCCGGGTTCGGCAGAATAACTTTGCGGCATTTGTCCTGCAGGAGTTGAGCTTTGAAAAACTCGCTCTTCAATTCGGCGGAAGAATTGAAACAAACCGTTACAATCCGGTCAATAACGAATTAACAGACCTCGGTTTTACGGGCTTTTCCGGTTCCATCGGGGCGAGATACGAAGTTTGGAAAGGCGGAGCCTTGATCGGAAGTTTTTCGAGTTCCTACCGCTCTCCGGCAATGGAAGAACTCTATAATTTCGGTCCGCACATCGGCACGGTAACATTCGAGGTCGGCAATCCGTTTTTGGAACGGGAACGCTCGAACGGGGTTGAGTTCAGTTTCCGTCAAAATTCCGAACGAGTCCGGTTTAACGGCAGTTTCTTCTACAACGACATCAAGAATTTTGTTTTCCAGGCTCCTGTGGATGAAGACGAAGACGGCAATGTTGATGTCGAAGACGGTTTGCCCGTCGGTGCGTTTGTTCAATCGGACGCGAGATATTTCGGGGCGGATGCTTCCCTGGAAGTTGATGTCAATAAATATTTCGGAGCTTTCTTCGTCGGCGACATTGTTGATGCAGAATTAAAGGATTTCGGATTTTCGCCGCCGCGGATCACGCCGGCCCGGGCGAGAATCGGCGTTGACCTGAAATATAAGGGATTGAGCATCAGACCGGAAGGCGTTTTCGTGTCGGAGAGAAGTTCGAACATCTTTCCGCTCGAAAGTTCGACCGACTCTTACGCACTTTTCAATATCAACGGTTCGTATATCTTTGCCGTTGATCGCACCGCTCATATCATCACGTTCGGCGGACAGAACTTAACCAACGAGCTTTACCGCAACCACGTCAATTTCTTAAAGGACATCGTTCCCGAACGCGGACGCGGTTTCAAGGTTTCCTATTCGGTCAGATTTTTCTAACGGGCAAACGGGCAAGTAAAAAGATCGGGAGAAATACAAACCTTTTACGAGGGTTGATGCTCCCGATCCTTTTTTTTACGGAGGGTTATTGATTAAATACTTCCGGCATTGGTTGCCGCCGTCCGGCCTGTATAGGCTAGATAATGCTGGTATGTATCGATGCCGTGCCGGAAACTGACGACTTTTCCGTCCGCATCGAACCGCCAGATATGAACCGCATCCCGTTCGCCGAATCTGTTACCGTTCGGTTTGTAAATGGCGTCGATATCGAGGATCGCCACAACGAGATCGTCGCCTTCCAAAAATTCCTTGGGATCGAAGGTCTTAAAATCCATTTCGCTGACCGCGGCAAAAAAGTTTTTCACCTCTTCCTTGCCGCGGCGGTATTTGAGCCACGGAAGTCCGCTCGAATTGCCGCTGTAGTCCCATTCGACCGAATCGGATAATTTGTCCAGTATCGCCGGTACATCTCCGCGGCCGAATGCTTCATACATTTCCAAGATCGTTTGTTTGTTGTTCATGATCAACCTCCTTTTGTTGTATTAATAATCCGAACACATTGCTTCACATTTTCCGTTGGTTATTCACGGGATCGACTCCGGTTCGTGCTCCCAAAAATACGGAATAATTGTTTCAAAGAAGTTTCATTCCTGAAGTATTTTGAGCTTATTTATTTTTTTACAGCCCGCATTTATTGAAGAAAGAAGCGAGCTGACGCAGATAAACATCTCGCCGCTTTCGGCTTCCGTATAATGTCGCAAATTTGATTTGACAAATTCCGATAACTTTTCTTCTTCAACGCAAAAGATCGAAGCCACATCTTTTAGTTTTACAAAATCCTTTATTTCCCGGCATTCTTTGCAAAAAATCTCTTCTGCCGGACATCGTTTATGTATCAATTGAACTCGTTCAATCTCCAAAATTAAATTTTTCATCGTCGGTGGATTCCCCCTGTTCTGTTTTCGAAATGCTTATTTTTTGGTTGCTGAAATAAATATAAATTCGGGCATTTCGATAATGATTTTACTTATATAGCTGGTCGGTTTTCTCCTTTTTTAATTCGTTATATGCACTGCTTCTCTAAGAAATTTCGGATTCAATTCTTTCGTCTGACGGTTTTCAAAATGCCGGTAAAGCGAATCTGCACAGATCATCACGATGCCTCTGGAATTATGAATCCGGTGCAAAACTTTTTGTTCGGCGAGTTTCAAAACATCCGGGGAATTTATTTTTAAATGATCGGTAACTTCTTTAAATTCAAACAGTTGAACGGGTTTTTTGCATACAAAGCAAAACGCCCGGTTGATCGTGCGAAAAAGTTCCCGGCTGATTTCAGTTCGTTTAAAACCTGATAAAGTTGCTTTTGACATCAATCGTTTCCTCAGAAAATCCTGGTTGTGGCCTAATGTGGTTGTATCTTCTTTGCATCTTGGCCACTTGACGGGAAATCTTTTTTTATCCCGCCAAGTGGGGCCAAGTTCGCTAAGAAGATAAAA
>JBGTRS010000226.1:0-7326 GCA_041940665.1 Pyrinomonadaceae bacterium
AAAATTCCGGCGAAACAGCCGTAACGGAGAACGGACAAACTCAGACAGCGGAGACGATTCCGACAACGGAAGAGATCTTAAATCCCGATGATTCGGGGAACGGCGGTGCAGGCGGTTCGACCTCTTCGCCTCCGACGGTTGAAGAATCGGACGATACCGGAAAAGTCCGCAACAACTCTTTTAATTTTATGCGGAAGATCGCGACGAGCAATCAAAAACCCGTCTTGTTGAATAATCAACTTTCGCTCTTGGAAAAAAAGGTCGGTCAGTTCAAAGGCTCCTCGGCTCTGGCCGGCAACATCAAAAATGCAAGAAGCAACGCTTCGGCAATCCAGAATTTAGCCCGGGCAAATAACATTCAACCGCAGTTTTTAGCTACTGCCGCTCTAGCCAAACTCGGCAGTCAAAGCGGCAATGTGCTGGCAACGGCTCAGGGAATGGCGGACGTTTTCAAAAATCTCCAAATCCAGATAGGTAATGAAGACGCGGACAGTAACTTGATAATGATCGCTTCCTACGACCAAGGGGTCAGAAATGACTTTCTGGCGATGCGGAACACTCTGCAAAGATTGGCCGACCAAAACCCGAACCGGTCGAGCGAAATCCGGACGATCTGGTTTCTCCGCGAAAAAGGTGCGATCAACGAGTCGCAGTTTGAATTCGCCCTGCGTTTTCTGGCGATCGGAACTATTACGCAAAATCCCAAAGCCTTCAACGTCAACTCCGAAGCACTGATCTTAAATTGAAATATCTCCGTTAGAATTAACAAAAATGGCAAATACTAAATTTCGCTCGAAATTTGTATTTTAAAAAGGGGAAAATTATGAGCAAGGAAGACGAATGGAAGACCATCAACGCCACGGTTTCGATCAAGGGACACCCGCTCGAGATGCAGATGACCGTGCCGAAAAAGTCCGTCACGGCCAGAAAGATGCTTCCGATATTTCGCCAGATGGCGAACTCATTCGTGCAGATCGGCGTCAATGCGGTCGAATCAAACGGTGAAAAAATTTCCTGCAAAGCGGGTTGCGGAGCCTGTTGCCGGCAACCCGTGCCGATCTCGGAAAGCGAAGTTTACCAGCTTGCCGAACTGGTCGAAGAAATGCCGGAGCCGCGGCGGAGCAAGATAAAGGAAAAGTTTCAAAAGGGCGTGGAACATTTTGCCGGGATCGGCTGGTTTGAAAAACTCGAACGGACGGTTTCCGCTCCGGCCGAAGTGCGGCAAGCGGTTTTGGATGAATATTTTCACGAAGGAATTCCGTGTCCTTTTCTGGAAAAGGAATCCTGCTCGATCTATGAAGAACGGCCGCTTGTCTGCCGCGAATATCTGGTGACAACGCCGGCGGAAAACTGTAAAAATCCGACGCCGCAATCGATCAGAACGATCGCCGTTCCGATCAAACCTTCGCCGGCCGTCTGTTCGATGACCAAAAGCGAAAATATGAACGCGGGGATCAATTTCGTCCCGCTCATTCTTTCGCTCGATTGGGCGAAAAACTTTCCGGAACAGGCCGAGGAAAAACCGGGCGAAGAATGGCTCAAGGATTTTTTTAAAAATATCACCGGAAAAGATGTGCCGGATTCGTAGAGCACATTCGATTTTTATTGTTTTTTTGGGTCGTGCAAAGAATTTTCAAATTGTAAACAATTAACGATTAACCATTTACCATTTACTATTTAACATTTACGATTTACTATTAGTTTCTACAAATTATGAGTAAATACCGGAAAATCGTCTGGAATGAAGGAATGCTTTTAACGCCCCATCATTTCCAGCAATGGGATAATTATCACGAAGAACTTCTGAACACACGGGTGCGTTTGATCCTGCCCTTCGAATACGGCGTTTTGGATCTGCAGATAAACCGCGAAGCGATCAGCAACGGCGATTTTCAAATCACGAACTGCCACGCCGTTCTGCCTGACGGCCTGATGATAAATGTGCCGGATGCCGAAGGCGTTCCCGATATGCGTCCGGTCGGCAATCATTTTCATCCCGAACAGGAAAAACTCGGGGTTCATCTGGCGATTCCCGCCCGCAAACTCGGCGAAGCGAATTTTCAGGCAAACGGAGCGAAAGCCAACGCCAATCTGCGATATTTGCAGGAAGGTGTTCTGGTCAAAGATGAAACGAGCGGGACGAATGAACAGCCCGTCGCCTACGCCAAGAGCAATCTGCGGATAATTTTCGACGACGAACTGCGGGACGGTTTTACATCCATCAAGATCGCCGAACTCGAACGAACACCGACGGGGCAACTGAAAATCTCCGAAAATTATATTCCGCCCGTTCTGAAAGTTTCGGCTTCCGATTGGCTCGTCAATATGCTTCGCCAACTGGTGGAGATTCTGATCACGAAAAGCAGTTCCTTAGGCGAACAGAGACGTCAGAAAAACGCATCGTTGGCGGATTTTACGACCGATGAAGTGGCGGTCTTTTGGCTTCTTCACACGATCAATGCTTCGATTCCCTCGATGTCGCATTATTTTCGCTCGCCCTTGCTGCATCCGGAAAAATTATATCTGGAGATGGCCAAGATCGTCGGTCAGCTTTTGACCTTTGCTCTTGAAGATCACCCGAAGGACATCGTCAAATACGACCACGACGATCTCTATTTTACGTTCAGCAATCTTTCGGCACAGCTTAGAAACCTGCTCGAAACGGTTATTCCGAGCCGCTGTGTGCCGATTCCTTTGGAAAAAACACGCGAAACTTTATACGTCGGCAGAATCGAGGACGAGCGATTGTTTAAAGATGCCGGTTTTTATCTGGCGGTTCACGCCAAAATGCCCGAATCCAAATTGATGGAGGTCGTTCCGCGGGTAGTTAAGATCGGTTCGCGAGATGTCATTGATACGATCATCGGTTCGGCACTGCCGGGCGTGGTTTTGACGCATATCAATCCGCCGCCCGCACCGATTCCGACGCGGATGGGTTTTAAGTATTATCAGCTCGATACGATCGGCCCCTACTGGGAAGGTATCAAAGGTTCGAAGGTAATTTCGGTTTACGTGCCGGATGAAATTCCTGACGAAAAGGTCGAGATGTATGCGGTGAAAGCAAAATAATGTTATTTGAAATAAAAAAATTCTTTATCTGCGGAGTTCTTTTTGCAATGACTTTATTTTCAAACGGCTGCGGTTTGTTCGGTGAATTAAAAGCCGTCTTGTCCGCTCCGCAAAAGATTTCGGAAGAGAAAGAAATAAATAAAAAATGGACGGAAATAATTCCGCCCGAGCCATTGAGATCAACGGTCAAAAGACACGCCGTGGCGGTTCGAACCGATGCCGTCGCGGGTTTTGACGAAACCGATAAAACGGCCCAAACGCTGAAATTTAAAGACGGCGAAAGCGGCCGGGTTGAAGCGGTGTTGTATGATGATAAAGATCATAAATATGTTTTAAGCATTGTGGCCGTAGGCGGAAAAGACGGCGGCTTTTACCTGGGCAAAAAACACGACCCCGGAGACAGAAATTCAAAGGAGCCGGATTTTCCGTCTGACAGAACTTACCAAAAATTGGAGATCCGAAGCGATGTTGCGTTTCGGGCGAAAAAGATCGAATGGACGGCTGAGGTTCAGAAATAATCAACGCAATTTATTTTGAAATGATCGTCATAAAACAAAACCCATAAACAAGGAGTAAGTTTGATGGCCACAAAAATAAATATAGATCAGTTAAGAAAAGCCGATATAATCGTCAGCACGACCGATGCCGCCGTTTCAAAAGCGATAAAATTGGGCATCGGGGCGGACTTCAGTCATTCGATGTTATATATCGGGAACGGTTTTATAATTGAAGCGATTGCGGAAGGCGTCGTCCAGAGAACCTGGAACGAAGCATCTTCCGATGCGACTTTAGCGATCGCTCTGCGTCGCCGGAATATGACCGATGCTCTGCGGGATGCGGTCGTCGGTCACGCCAAAAGTTTTGTAAATTCCGCCAATCCGATCCCGTATGACGGCATCGGGGCGGCCGGTGCGGGAATAACCAAAAAAAGAGGCGGGGCGATCTATTCGGGCCTGGTCGGAGCGGGCTTATCGATCAGTCCGCTCGGAACGACCGTCGCCAAATATCTAACGGAACGGGCGATCCGCGAAAACGCGACGGACGCCAAAAAGGATACGGCGTTCTTCTGTTCCGAACTCGTGGCCAGATCGTATCAGTTGGCCGGTATGTCGCTCTCCGATACGGTCGAGCCGTCTTATATGAATCCGAGAGAGGTCAGAATGTCTTCAAAATTGATGTATGTCGGACATCTGATAAGCTAATTTAAACTTTATTGTCAAAGGTTATGGGTGAAAGAAGTCGAACAACGGATAACGATCTGGTCAGATTTGCGGGACCGATCTTTGATCTGATCCTGCGTCTGAAAGCGGGAATCATACAGCCTTCAAACGATCTGCGGCCGAAATGTGCGAAGTTGCTTGATGACTTTGAAAAGAGAGCCGAGCGTTATCGTTTTAATCACAAGGTCGTGCGGGTTTCCAAATTCGCCCTCGCTTCATTTATTGACGAAACGATCTTGACCAATGATTTTCCGCTCAAGGAAGAATGGGAAAAATATCCTCTGCAACTCGAATACTTCGGCGAACAACTGGCGGGAAACAAGTTTTTTGACAAACTCGAAGCGATGCTCAAGCAGATGAAAGTGACGGCGGATGCGGTTGAAGTCTATTATGTCTGTATGCTTCTCGGGTTTAAGGGACGTTATGCGGTTTACGAACAGGAAAAACTTCTGAACGTGATGCAAAAAACCGCGAAGGCTCTCGTCAAAGCCGGAAAGATCGTACCGACGGAACTTTCACCGAACTGGCTGGCCGACGATCAGCCCGAACCGCCGAAAAAGAAAGGTATGCCGGGCTGGGCAAAAATCTCCGCATTTAGCGGTCTCGGTTTAGCAATAATTGTTTATCTGGTTATGTTTTTGTTTTCGACCATCTCTCTGAGCAACGCTATGAATAAACTGATTTTACCGAGATAAGGTTAACTGCGGAATAAATGATGAGATGGAATTTTGGATTGTGATAAAAAAATTTAATGACATGGCACCGACATTAAATGTAAAATTGCGGTAAGCAACCCTAATTGATTTATCGCAAGAAACGACCCGAATAATAATTCTAAAGTATGGGCAACTGGCATTTACAACAACTCAAATTTGTCTTCGGAATCGGCGGTTTTATGTCGTTTTACGGCGGTCTCAGTCTGGCAATTTATTTTTTGGGTGAATACGGCGGCATCGAACTTCCCTACCGCATCACACTCATCGCCATTCTGCTTTTAACGATGCCGATCGCCCTGGTCATCGGTTATTTTGCGACGCGGAAACAGAAAAAAGAAGAGGCCGCGGCGGAAACCGAAACTCAGGAAGCCGGAACCAAGGCGGAAACCTCCGGCGGACAAACCGAACAAAAGGCCGCTGCCGCTCCGAGCGGAAACTTTGACGAAGACTTAAACAAAGGGGCCGATGAAGTCGTTAAGTTTTTGAAAAGTTCGAACCTCGGTGCAACGGGCAATGCTCTTTATTCACTGCCCTGGTATCTGGTCGCCGGCACTACGAAAAGCGGAAAAACTTCGCTCGTTTTGGGTTCAGACCTGAATTTTCAAACTCTGCCGAGCCAAAGACAAACCGAACAAAAACTCATCCGTCCGACCCGGCAGATAGATTGGCGGGTTACGAATGACGCGGTTTTTGTGGATACGCCGGGACGCCTGCAAAACGGCTCAACGGACGGCGATGAATGGGCGTCTCTGCTGGAAAGCATTAAAAAACACCGGGCGAATCGTCCGCTTGACGGCTTGATCCTTACGGTCAACACCGAAAAAATCCTGCATTCGGATGAAAACGAAATCGAAGATTTGGCCAAAACCATCCGCTCGCGGCTCGATGATGCCACGAAACGTCTGAAAATACGCTTTCCCGTCTATCTCGTTTTCACCCACGCCGACGCCATCGAGGGTTTTCGCGATTCGTTTTCCGCCTCTAAAAAAGAGGGTGAAAATCTCGTTTGGGGAGCGACGATACCTCTGGAGAAAAGCGACAATGCCCAGGCACTTTTCGACAGCGAATACGAGATCCTTCAGGATTCGATAATGAAACGCCGTCTGATTCGGCTATCCGCTCCGTTTTCACCCGTTCGTCAGTTGCGTATTTTCAATTTCCCGCTTCATTTCGGTTCCGCCCGCCGCAAACTCGGCACATTCGTCACGACTCTTTTCCGACCGAACCCGTTTAGCGAAAGCCCGTTTCTGCGTGGGTTTTACTTTACGGCCGTTCCCGTCAACCGCAAACGCAGTCAGAGAAAGCCGGCGGCGACACCGCAAACGGTCGGCGAAACATTTTTCACCAAGAGATTTTAAGAAAAAAGGTTTTTGCTAAAAGTAGACGTTTTTGACTTTGATTTCCTCTCTGATCCTGAGTTTAATGTACAAAATAGTCAAAAGGACTATGATTTTGATATTGTTAAAACCAGTAGTAAAATATGAGTTTTTAAGTATAAAATTGAGGTTTTTTAGTCTAAAATACGTATTTCTGTGTTTAAAAAGTACGTATAAACTGAACATTTCAGTATGAAATATAAATTTAGTAATTAATCAAGGAAAATAGATCGATCAGCTCTTTGATCTATTTTTTGTTTTAATTGTATGAGTTCAATAGGAGTTGGAATACAAAAGATAGCCATACATTCACAGATAATTGGTCTTAAGGCAGCGTTGAAGATTTCAGATATTATTAAGAAATAATCTATCTGGCTTAACGACAGAGACAAATCTAAGAATTTTACGGTAATGTACGGTACACTTATTAGGCAATTGTGCCTATAATAGGATGTGAGTAAGACGTGCTATAGATGTGGTACAGCTGATTTAAGCTGGAATCAAGCATATCATCAATTAACAGGCAAGTGGAAACTTGAGAATCACAAAGAATGCAAATAACAGTTAGTACTTTGAAAATCTTTTCTGAAGATAGTCTGTCATTTTAAGAAATTACTTGGGTCAGTTATTGCACCGTTTGCTGCAGAACCTACTAGGAGTGCATATTTGGCAAGTGCGCCTGACTTGTAGTTTGGTTTGGGCATTATCCATTTCTTGCTTCTTTGCTCTAGTTCCTTTTCTGATACATGTAGATTGACGCTATTATCCTCAATATTGATGCTAATTTCATCACCATCTTTAACGAGGGCGATTGGTCCGCCAACAAATGCTTCAGGGGCAACATGCCCAACCATGAAACCACGTGTTCCACCAGAAAATCTACCGTCAGTTATCATTGCGACTTTCTTACCCAATCCTTGTCCCACAATTGCTGCGGTTGTTGCA
>JBGTRS010000227.1:0-7307 GCA_041940665.1 Pyrinomonadaceae bacterium
ACGTATGCGGCAGAATGTTAAACGCCGTGCGACCAATCGTAGCAATCGAAGCCGTCTGCGAACTCAGATCAAGAAGTTACGCGAGGCTTTAGCGGCAGGCGATAAAACTCAAAGCCAGGCCGAATTGCAACCGACAATCTCTTTGATTGATAAAATGGTTAACAAAAATATATTACATCAGAATACGGCGGCTCGTTATAAATCCCGCTTAACGAAACACGTCAACGAATTATCCTAGACAAAGAAAAACCTTATACATCATAGTTTTTCTCCTTTGAATTAGAACGGAAGCAAGCCTTGAGTAAGTTTGCTTCCGATTTTTTATTGATTTCAGGAATTCACCAATTCACAGATGAGCATTTCAATCTGCAGACGCGGTGTCGCGATGGAAGTCTTGATGGCGAGATCGGTTGCGGCCAATCTGTTTAAAATCCATTGAAATTTTTCCCGGTCGGTGCGGCGGGCTGTTTCGAGAAAATTCTGCTGTTTGTGATAAGGCAGACGCATCACTTTGGAAACCTCGCTTCTGTCCATTCCTTCGGTCATCATTTCTTTTGCCAGAAACAATCGGTGAAAATGATAAGAAAGCAATCCGAGAAGCATTAGAGGTTCGGCACCGTCATCCAGTATTTTTTTCAAAGTCTGCAGAGATTTTGTTTTGTTTTTAGCGAGAAGATGGTCGGCCAGATCAAAGTTGGAAATTTCGCGTGTGTGCGGTACGAGTTTTTCAACCAACTCGAAAGTAATAACTGAATCGGGCAGAGCGGCAACGACGAGTTTTTCGATTTCCAAGGTCAGTTTACGGACATTGTTGCCGACCAATCCGACCAGATGCCGGACGGCTTTTTCATCCGCATTGGCTTTTAATTCCTTGAGTTTATCGTTTGCCCATTTTATCAGTTGGCTGTCTTCAAGTGCCTGAAATTCGACCGCCACACAATTTTCAAGCAAAAGTTTGGCCATTTTCAGACGCTTGTCAAATTCATCGGCAATAAAAATCACGACCGAACTATCCGTCGGTTTTGAGAAGTAATAATTCAAAACCGGTTCATCGTCTTCCTTGAGATTGTTTTTCTGTTTATTGGTCGAAACCGCAACATCCGTGATGCGTATGACCCGTTTGGAATCCATCAATGGCACTTGTTTAGCGGACGCTATGGCGTGTTTTAACTCCGATTCGTTCAGACTTATCTCCGATTCGTTAAATTCCCGCAGGGAAGAATCTTTCAAGGCAATGTTCGTGATGGTTTTTGCCGCCAGATCACGCAAAAATGTTTCCTCGCCGAATAACAAATAAACCGGTGCGAATTCCTTTTTGATAAGCTGATTCCGCAAATCTTCGCGTGATAAAACTTTCATTTAATTGCCTTTCTCTTTGCGAACACCGATACCGTTTGTAAAGGTCGAAACGACCGATTCGGCAAACGCTTTGGACATCCGCTCGACCGCCGGGTCTTCCTCGTTAAAAAAGGAACGCGGATCGGAAGAAAATTCAAACGAATCACGGAAGATAAAATTCTGATTGTCGTAGAGAATTTTGTTTTCCTTTAAATCACGAATCGTCACGGCCGAAGTTATCGTCACTTCATAAACTCTCGCCCGGCCTTCGCGATCGAGCAGTACGCCGGAAAAACTGAAATTCCTGATCGTGCCTTCGACCACCGCATCCGCACCGTCGCGTGTTCCCTGAACTTTGATGCCGCGACCGCGGCGGATTATTTCGCGGATAACCGAATCCGTAAAACGCGAGGCGACGCGGTATCTCGCTCCGTCAGCTTCAAACTGAAAAGCCGGAACGGCGACCTTTTTGATATGTTTCGGCAACCCCGAATTGGTGACGGGTTTGTAGCATTCCGTAAAACCGACGACAAAAATTACCAGACAAAAAATTCCTGCAATTTTGATAAACTTCATAATTCCCTTTTTATGGCTTCGACAACTTTCAACGCTTCAACCGTTTCTCTGACATCGTGAACCCGCAAAATATTCGCTCCGTTCCAAACCGAAATCGTATTTACTGCTAATGTTCCGTTTAATCTTTTATCAACCTCAGCATCATTCAAAATTTTTCCGATAAAAGATTTTCGCGAAGCACCGACCAGCATCGGATAATTTTTAAATCTTTCACAAAGTTTATCAAGTTTTGCGATGAGTTCTAAATTCTGTTCGAAGGTTTTGCTGAAACCGATTCCGACGTCCAGACAAATTTGCTCATCCGAAACACCGAAACTTTTTGCTTTTTCGACACTTTTCCCAAATCCATCCGAAACTTCTGCCAGAATATCTTCAACCGGCGATTGTTTGTGCATAGTTTCAAACTCGCCCCGTAAATGCATCAAGATCAATCCGGTTTTATATCTCGCCGCAACTTCGCCGATTCTTTCATCGAATTTCAACCCGGAAATGTCATTGATGATCTCCGCTCCGGCTTCAAAAGCCTTCGCGGCAACTTCCGCTTTTGAAGTGTCGATCGAAACCGGAATTTCAAATCGTCTTTTTATTGCTTCGATGACGGGAACAACCCTTTGTATTTCTTCGTTTACAGAAATTCGTTCGCTGTTCGGACGGGTTGATTCACCGCCGATGTCCAGAATATCCGCACCTTCTTTGATAAGTGTTTCGGCTTGTTTTAAGGCATTTTCTTTTGAATCGAATTTTCCGCCATCGGAAAAACTATCGGGTGTTACATTCAAAATCGCCATCACCTGAGTTTTTTCATCGAGATCAAACTCTCTCTGCGATGTCTTCCAGATTTTTTTCTGACGTTGTTTCATTTAGAGAGTTTTTGAAGCGTTTTGATGATGTTCTTTGCCGTATTTTTTTAATCCTTCCTCAACATTAATTATTTTTGCCTTCAGAATTCCGCCGGATAATTTTTCGCTCGCGGCAATATCAAGATTATGTATATCGTATTTTTCGCCCTTCAGATCCAACATAATGACATCGTATGTAAATGCCGTTTCGGAATCCGCTATAAACCAATGAACATTATCTTTTTCATCGGAAATGGATGAAAAATCGCCGATTTTGATTGATCTTTCAATCGTTGGTTTGATAATCAAATATTCCTTTTCTTTTTCGATCTTCTCATAATGTCTGAGAGAAAAATCGCCCTGCAAAACAAGATGGGCGGAAGCCATATTGCTGTGACCGTGCGGAATTATTGCTCTGCCTTTTTTCATCCCGAAAATTTTTTTTAGGAAGACCGTTTCACCGGGTAAATCTTTAATTTTCGGAAATTTGACGGTTTTGGTATTTACGCCAAGATCGGGATATTCAAATTTTTCAGTCAGTTTTTCAAAATCAATGAACTTCAAAAGATCATTCAGATCAATTCTGCCGAAAAGTTTTTCGATCTGTTCCTGCCAAGCTGTTTGGGATATTTTATCCGTTTTCAGATCGTTGCAGAATACATTTAATTCGACCGACCAATGATTCAGAATTTGCGTCGCTTTCGGCTGAATGACATTATTAGTCTCCGCTATGGCCAGATTCTTTTCGCTCGAACAACCTGTAAAAAGCGTTTCTAAAATAGAAACGGACAAAGCCGTAATAAAAAACCTTTTGCCGAAATCCCGTCTTGAAATATCTTCTTCATCCATAAATTCATAAAAAAAGGAGATCTGCCTGAAAAAGTTATCATAACAAAATAAAGGCAAAAGTTAAGAAAACTTTTGCCCTTTTAGTTATTAAAGTTTTTGGTCGAATTTAAGCTGTCGCCGGATTGTTTCCCGTTATCGGCGGCAAAATCGGCTTTTTGAATGGATTTTTCGCCTTTTCCGGTGAGCCGTCATCGTCATTCGATTCGGGACTTTCTTCATCATCCAACGGCAAACCGGCCACAACTCTTCTGATCTGAACGCTGTCGAGGGTTTCTTTTTCGAGTAACGCTTCGGAAAGCCGCACCATCGCATCGGCATTTTCGTTCAGAATAGTTCTCGCCCTGTCATATTGATCGGAAACGATCTTTTGAACTTCCTTGTCTATCTTGATCGCGGTATCTTCCGAATAATCACGATGCTGATTGATCTCGCGTCCGAGGAATATTTGCTCTTCCTTCTTGCCGAAAGTCAAAGGCCCGAGCGAACTCATTCCGTATTCGCAAACCATCGCCCGAGCCAAATCCGTTGCCCGTTCGATGTCGTTTGATGCTCCGGTCGTTACGTTTCCTTCGCCGAAATAAATTTCTTCGGCCAGTCTTCCGCCCATCAGAATGGCGATCTGACTCGTTAAATATTCTTTGGTGTGCGAATGCTTATCCGTTTCGGGTAACTGCATCGTTACGCCCAAAGCCATTCCCCGCGGAATGATCGAAACTTTATGAACCGGATCGGCCTGCGGAACTTTCAAACCGACCAGAGTATGTCCGGCTTCGTGATACGCCGTAAGTTTTTTCTCCTCGTCCGATAAAACCATACTTTTGCGTTCCGCTCCCATAATCACCTTGTCTTTGGAAACTTCAAAGTCCGACATCGTAACGACCTTTTTATCGAATCGTGCCGCATTCAAAGCCGCTTCATTAACAAGGTTTGCCAGGTCAGCCCCGGTAAATCCGGGCGTTCCGCGGGCGATGACGCTGATGTCAACATTTTCGTCCAAAGGAATTTTGCGGGTATGCACCTTCAGGATTCCTTCGCGTCCCTTGATGTCGGGACGACCGACGACGACGCGGCGGTCAAAACGTCCGGGTCGAAGCAGTGCCGGATCGAGCACGTCCGGTCGGTTCGTCGAAGCCATCAAAATAACGCCGTCATTTGATTCGAAACCGTCCATTTCAACGAGCAGTTGATTCAAAGTCTGTTCGCGTTCATCGTGTCCGCCGCCGAGACCTGCTCCGCGATGTCTTCCGACCGCATCAATCTCGTCAATAAAGATTATGCACGGTGCGTTTTTCTTGCCTTGTTCAAAAAGATCACGCACACGGCTGGCACCGACCCCGACGAACATCTCGACAAAATCCGAACCCGAAATCGAGAAGAACGGAACATTTGCTTCACCCGCTACTGCTTTGGCCAGCAATGTTTTACCCGTGCCCGGAGGCCCGACCATCAAAACGCCTTTGGGTATTTTCCCGCCGAGTTTTTGAAATTTTTGCGGGTCTTTTAAGAACTCGATAATCTCCTGTAATTCCTCTTTGGCTTCGGTAACACCGGCGACGTCCTTGAACGTAACCCGCTTTTGCTGATTGTTGAGCAGTTTCGCTTTTGATTTTCCGAAACTCAGAGCCTTGTTTCCGCCGGCCTGCATTTGACGCAATGTAAATGCTAAAAATCCGATCAGAAGTAAAAACGGAAGGGCGTTCAACAGAACGATCCAGAACCAACCGCTCGATTGTTCTTCTTCGGTATAATTCAATTTTTCATTCGGGTTTAATTCATTGACCTTATCAATACGGTTGATAAGCAACTCTCTGGTCGGGTCGGAACCGAGAGTCGTAAAAAACTTATTTTCTTTAGCGTCGGTAAATTCAACTTTCCCCGCGGTGAAATGGGCTTTTTTAAACTCTTTTCGTTCGATACGTGAGACAGCCTCATCAATACTTAAATCTTTGGGTGAACCTTCCTTATTTCCCTGAAGCAGCCAGACAAAGATCAAGGCACTGGAAATAATCATCAACCACAATAAAATCTGTTTTCCTTTAGAATTCAACTTTTAGCCTCCAAAATAACTTTCATCAAATAATTTTATAAAAATAAAAAGTTCAACTTTCATTTTCGCAACAATTTTAGGATGAAAGTTTCTTTTCATTCGTTGTTTTCAAACGCCATAGAGTTTTCGCAAAAACCCTAACCCCTAATTGTAAATGCACGCTACTCATTTTTCAACTTTTCTTTCCTGGAAAATCAGCTTACCGTTTTCTTTCTTGATTTTTTCAAAATTCGGCAATTCAACCACTTTTCCGCTCTTCCGGCTTTTCAATAAACTTTCGATTGCCGAAAAATGTTTGAAATCCAATGATCTCAAATTCCCCCGCTGTTTGAAAAGCCAATTTCTCAAAACTCTGTAAAGCATTGCTTTTGAAAGATTTTTCAAAAGTTTTATTTCCAAATAATCTGATAAGATCAACCTTTGAACTTCTTCGTTTTCAGCCAAAATTTCTTTTATCAATAATTCATTATTCCTTAAAAGTTTGGATGTATTCGCCAAATTTTCGATGATCTTTGGGTTATAATGTTCGAGCGACGGAATCAAATTTTTTCTAATTTTCACACGCTTAAACATAAAATCTTCATTCATCGGATCTTTCCGAAATTCGATCTTATTTTTAACGGTGTATTTTTCCGTGTCCTCCCGCTTTGCCCAGCGTAAAAGCGGCCTGACCAGAAAAATTCCGGTCTTCTCATTAAATGTCCTCAAAGCTTCCATCCCTGAAAGTCCTTCTATTCCGCTTCCGCGAATCAGATTGAGCAAAAATGTTTCGGCTTGATCGTTGATCGTATGGGCAGTCAGAATCGCGTAAGCATTTGTTTTTTCAGCCGTTTCAAGTAGGAATCCATACCGCAAATCCCGTGCTTTTTCTTCCAAATTTCCTTTTTTGTTTATTTCGCCTGTTTTTGCCTTTTTGCAAATAAATTCAAAGTTTAATTTAGCCGCAAAATCCTTTACGAATCCCGCATCCTGATCGGATTCTTCGCTGCGTAAATTATGGTTAAAATGAGCGATGATAAATCTATCGGTGATTTTTTTTCGCTTTGTCAGTTCAAAAAGGGCAAAAGCCAAAGCGGTCGAATCGGCACCGCCGGAAACGGCTAAAATTATCGTTTTATCGGAAAAAGGAAGGTCGAGTTTTCGCCATTCGGTCAGGAGTTTGCGTTCAAAATTCTGCATTCCGGATTATTCCTCATATCGCAAAGATTTGCGGGCATCTTCCAATGCTTCGGTGACTCTTTCAACCGAAGTACCGCCGATCTGATTTTTGCTGTTGAGGAGTTTTTCAACTTTTATTTCGTCAAAAAAATCCGATTCGATGGCGTCTGAAATTTGCTGTAATCTTTCCAAATCAGCCTCTTCCTCCATTTTCAAAACTTTTTGAATAATCACTGCTTTTTCCCGTGCCTTTTCAAAAGCGACATCTCTTTGTACCAGATAGTCCGAGATTTCGGAAACTTCGGGCATGTAATCGTCCGTTTTTTTTCTTAAATTTATCTGGTTCAGCGTAAGATTTTCCGTCAAGTTTCGAAACGCGGCCAGACCAATTTTCAAAACATCCACCGATTTAACAAGCGGTTCGAGATTTATGTCGTAAAATTCGGCGGAATTACCTGCGAAAATTTGAAAATTTGAGTTTATTTCCGCTTGAAAATTGA
>JBGTRS010000228.1:0-7285 GCA_041940665.1 Pyrinomonadaceae bacterium
ATGAAGAATATCGAAAGCACGAGAACTCAATTGGAGGGGAGAGTCTTTGTAAAAAAGTTCTCTTTTCGAGACATCCAGAGTAAACTCGCCGATTATGTAATTTTTACTTGCCATCTAAACCTGTAAAAAACATTCAAGTTGTTAGAGAATTCAGATAAATACTTTATGCTTCAAATTGTAACAAAGTTGTCCCAATCAATAAATTATGGATAAAAATGCCGAAGTCATAAAAAAATTCTAAAATCAGATCCGGCTTTATAAATCCGACAGTGATCCGCGATTTTTCGCCCAACGAGACTCGGCAGATTGAATTTCGCCGGATTCCGTACAAAAACCCGTCTTTTGAACATAAAGCCGTTTGAAATAATAAAAAAACCACCCTGTAAATATAGGAATCCGGATTTGACTAAGTAGGCCTATATCCATATAATTTATGGTTTTCGACTGGTGAAAGAAAAATTCATCGTTTGCGGAAAGGAGATTATAACAAAAAATGAGTTACGCAATTATCAGAACAGGCGGAAAGCAATTCAGCGTTGAAGAGGGCGACACCCTTCGCGTACCGACAATTGAAGAAAAAGAAGGCAAAAAGATCGAACTCGAAGCCCTTCTCATCGGTGACGACAAAAAGACGAGTCTTGACGGCGGCACGGTCAAAGCCACGGTCGTCGGCCACGGCCGCGGCGAAAAGATCATTGTTTTCAAGAAAAAACGCCGTAAGCAATACAAACGCAAATACGGTCATCGCCAGGGTTATACGGAAATTAAGATAGACAAGATTTAAGAATGGAGGTAATTGGTGATTGGTCATCGGTAATTGGTTTTAGTTAATAAATCCAAAATCCGCAATCCAAAATCCAAAATCGAATTATGGCTCATAAGAAAGGTGTAGGTTCATCCAGAAACGGACGCGATTCGAATCCGAAAATGCTCGGAATCAAGAAATACGGCGGAGAAAAAGTTCTCGGCGGAAACATTTTGGCACGTCAACGCGGCACAAAATGGAAACCCGGCACAAACGTCGGACGCGGTAAAGACGATACTTTGTTCGCTTTGATTGACGGCGTCGTCAAATTTGAACAACGCGGACGCAAAGGAAAATTCATCAGCGTATATGCCGAAGGTTCACCCGAACTCGAAAAGTCCGCGGCATAAAATTTTTTAGTTCTTCACAGAAAATACCGATTCTGTCACTGACAGAATCGGTATTTTTGTATTTTATAAAATTTTTTTTACAGAAAATTTCATAGTTTTCCACAGGCAAATTTTCAGATCCATAATTTTGTTCGAAATTATCTGGCTCCGTGTTCACGGATGCTGGCCGGGTTTTCCACAGAGTTTTCCACAGGCAAAGCATATTTTTTTACACAGAAGATCATAAAAAGCCCGTAAAATAAGGGCAATAGTTAAAGTATTTTCTACTTGACTTTTGAAAAAACGGGTGTATGATACCTTCCACAGTCAAAATTGCTTACGGGCTTTTGACCGATACAAGGATAGGCAAAATGAGCGGTGACGCTCTTTTTGAGAACAATGAAAAGCGGAAAGTAGTTGTTATAACGCCTTGCATCGAAGCCGAAAGGCTTGCTTGAAAAAGAGTTGAAAAGCTTTTTTGAGTTATTCGGATAAAAACGAATAACACTGTTTGGAAAGGTACAGCCAAACAGGAGCGAAGTCGCTCGTTACTTCGGTAATGAGCCTCGTTGCCGGGAACGTAACCGGCGGTGGAGGAAAGCCACCGTAATAAAAACCTAACGGCATTGTTAAAATCTAATTTTAGGAATGCTGACCGGAAATAAGTTTCCGCAGAATTTATTTTCGGAATACAAAATCCGGCGGTTGATACGTGTACATGTTCAGCCGCCAACATTTTCCGAATACCTTTTTGGTATTCAAAAAAGAATAGAAGATTCGCTTTTGAGAGATCAAAAATGAGTCTTCTATTTTTTTGTGCTTGGTATACCTAATAAGAACAAAAAAGGCGAATTAAGAAATCCGCCTTTTTGTTTTTATAAACTATGCAGAGGACATTTATTGAGCTATAAAATCCAAGCCCGATACATTGTCATTGATCTGTACAACCTGCGGTGCATAGGTGTAGCGTCCCGACTGAACCGAAATCGTATAGGTTCCGCCCGGAACGACATTTTCAAATCGGTAATGACCGAAGGTTCCGGTAACATCTGTACGAGATACATTGTTCGAATCGGTAATCGTAACATACGCCAGACGAACGGGGTTTCCGCTTTGAGTAAATACCCGTCCTGAAACGGATACGTTATTCGTAACCGTCGGACTCGGAGCCTGCACCTGAACGGTTATCGGAGATCCCGTTTTAAAGAAACCGAGCGTCGCATTTACGGTTTGCGGCGGGCGGTTCGAATCAAACCGGAAGCTATACATTGTTCCCCAGCGAATGGCATTTGCATTCTGATTTTGAGCAAATGTTTCCGAACTCCAGGTCATCGCACCGGAAGTCTGTGTTTCAGCCCAGGGGGCACTGCTAAAACCGGCATTTCCGAATGTTCCGTCATTTGCCGAACCGGGATGTTGCGGCGGGGCGTGAAATCCGATATTACTGAGCGTAATGCCGTTGCCCAAGGGGACGCTGAAAGATTGAACGCCGCGGTCGAGATTTTGGTTATACACATTATATTCGTAGTGCCAAACTCCCGGCGAAGGATTCGTTACTTTATAACCGACAATTCCGACTCCGTCATTTCCGGGATCGGGTTCGAAACGAACGGTCGTGGCTCCCGTCCAGGCCTCGATCGCCGCTTTTTGTCTGACCGTTGCCCCGACAGGCGAAAAACTGAAAGAGTTCGTACCGGAAACACTGTACTGGCGATATGAAACATTATTATACATATTGCACTGTCCGGGATTTGACTGACACCAGGCATATTCGTGCGGAGTGATGTATTGTCCTTCGGCATAGTAGGTGGCACCGGCATTCATCATCGTATTCAGATCGTTCATCTCCGTCAGAATTCTGTGTGTCGTTCCGTTATGCGAGTGTCCGGTATGGCTGTTGTTCGGCGTTCCGGAGTCATTCCGCGGGAAAAAGCCTGTAAAGGGATTGATCCAAGCACGTGAACCGAGATTCGGTCCGGCATTCAAACCGGCTGAATACGGATCTGAACAGCCCGAACCGAGACGGCTTCCGCCGACTCCGTTACAACCGAGACCGCAGAGGTTTTGGGTCAATGCCGTAAAAGCGTGTTTGACACTGGATTGACCGATCTGTTCAAACCGCTCGGTGTTGTCCGTTCCGCCGCTCATTCGATAGAGGTTTTGCGGAATGACCGGATGGTCGTTGTTCGGGTTTGCAAACCAGTTCAGGTTTTCCGTGCCGAAATTGCAGGAAACGGTTCCGACCGCCAGGCCGACCTGTGAGCCGTTGCTTCCGAATTGGGCTAATCCATAAACATCTCCGACAACCACATCAGGTCCCGGAATATTTCCATCTTCGGGGCTGATTGCGGGCATAGTTTCCGAAACAACCTCTCCGTCAACAACTTCCGAGGTTTCGATCGAACGCATTTTTGCCGAAATGGACATTCGTCCGACAACCGCTCCGGCCTGTGATGAATTTCCGAGAGCCGCCGCAAATTCTTTCGAAACAAGCACCCGACCGTCTCGAACGCCGAATAAATTTCGGTCTGAATCAAAATCGTATTGATGTCCTTCAATATTGAAGAAGATAAAACCCGTTCTTCCATCGCGGACAACCAGATCGTACTGCTCGCCGAACGGAACACTTTCTATCACAAGCTGTCTGAAAGATGTTTGTAATTTTGCCGGAAGATTCGGAAAATTCTGCGGAATGATCGCCATTGAACTCGGCAAAGGTCCTCGCAATTCGTCGTTAAAAACAATAATTGAGAAAAAAGAGTTTTTTTCTACGTCAAAGCTGATAATGCCGGAACCAAAATCTCTGGAACGCTTTTGAGTAGCGTTAAGTCGGCTGAAATCAACATCCATTCTGACGCTTCCTTCCGCCACGATCATTTTTTCAAGTGTTCCGGTATTTGTCTTCGGTTTGTTGTTGCTGAAACCGTTGACCAAGTTAAATGTCCCATTGCTAAAGGGTAAAAAAATCGCCAGCAATGCGATAAAAAGTGACTTTAACATAATGTTTATATTGTCGCCCTCCTCAAAGGCTGTTAAGTTGGTTAATTTTACGTTGTGCTTGAATTAAGTGCTGACCTTTTTTTATACATTCTTTTGGCACTTTAATCAAGTTAATTATAATATAGTTTTTTGGTTAAAGTTTTAAGAAAAAACCGAAGTTTGTTTATGAAAAGTGGTTGCTCAAACAAAAAAGAATTAAAAAAACAAAAGTCCATCGAACTCCCTGTCTTAAACACCTCTGCAAAAGAACACGGTGACATAAGCAAATCAAGAACAAGCCGATGGCGGGCGGCGGCACTTATCACTCTGAATTTGTTGATGATCGCCCATATAATCCAATGGTGGATCATGGGCAAAACCGTCACGCCGATCGAACCGTCCGAATCAATGTACACGCTCCAAAACGGGGCGATCAATGCCGGATTTATCTTCTTTACGCTGGCGATCTTGGCAACTTTAATATTCGGGCGGTTTGTCTGCGGCTGGGGCTGTCATATTCTCGCTCTGCAGGATCTATGCGGTTGGATTTTAAAAAAAATCGGCCTCAAACCGAAAGCATTCCGTTCGCGGCTTCTGATCTTCGTCCCGCTCCTCGTCGCCCTGTATATGTTCGTTTACCCGACCGTCTATCGCTTTTTCGTAAAACCGGCAAACGAACCGCTCATCCCGGAATGGACGAATCATCTGATGACGACGGATTTTTGGGCGACCTTCCCGCCCGTTTGGATTGCTGTTCCTTTTCTATTTGTCTGCGGATTTATGACCGTGTATTTTCTAGGCCAGAAAGGCTTCTGTACGTATGCCTGTCCGTACGGCGGATTTTTCGCCGTCGCCGATAAGATTGCCCCGGGGAAAATTCGCGTCACCGACGCCTGCGAACAATGCGGACATTGCACGGCCGTCTGCACTTCAAACGTCCTGGTTCATAAGGAAGTCAAAGAATACGGAATGGTCGTTGACCAGGGCTGTATGAAATGTATGGACTGCGTCAGCGTCTGCCCGAACGACGCTTTATATTACGGTTTCGGCAAACCCGCCGTCGGCGTAGAAAAAACCGTCAAAAAAAATTACTCGCTGAGCTGGCCGGAAGAGATCGCCGCGGCCGTCATATTTTTCGCAAGTTTTATGGCAGTCTGGGACGTCTATCAACTCGTTCCGATGCTGATGGCACTCGGCATCGCTACCGTAACGACCTTTGTCGCCATGAAATCGTGGCGAATTTTCAGTGCGAAGAACACATCGTTTTACCGCTTTAATCTCAAATCCTCCGGCCGGATCAAAACGGCGGGCTGGATCTTCGCCGGTCTTTCGATCGTCTGGATCGGTCTCAATATCCACAGCGGATTTATCCATTATCACGAATCCGCCGGAAAGCGTGCATTTGAAAACATACGGCTTCCCGACGAACTCGCTTTGGCTCAGGCAAATCCGGCGGAATGGCTCAATTCAAACGATCGGCAAAACATTCTCGAAGGCAAAAAGCATCTATCCACTGCAAGAAACTTCAGTTTGCTGACCAATTTTGATGCATTGCCGAAGCTCGCCTGGTTTGAATTTCTTTCGGGAAATCCCGAGCAAGCCGTTAAATTACTCGATACAGCCACCGAGCATCAGAAAGGACAGGCCAAAGCCTTGAGTTTTTATTATCAAGGGGCGATCTTGAACCGTCTGGGCCGGTTTGAAGATGCGGCAAAAAATTTCGATGCGGCATTGGAGATCAGTCCTAACTTGATTTTAGCTTTAGAACAAAAAGGCGAATCGCTCTGGCAGTTGGGTAAAAAAGAAGAGGCCGTCGCGGTTTGGAAAGAAGCCGTCAAACAAAGTCCCGCTCTGCCTTTGACGAACAACTTTCTCGCCGCCGCAACCGAATCGCTTGGAAACACCGCCGAATCGATCAATTATGAAAAACAGGCGGAAAGATACACGCCGCGGGATGCTCTGTTTCAATGGATGCTCGGACTTCGCCTCGAAAATGCCGGAATGAAGAAACTCGCCGGAAAACATTTCAACAGTGCCGTTCAATTAAATCCCGCGTTCCGATTGCGTAAGAAGTAATGTTTTTTTGTTTATCCACAGATGAACACAGATTCTTTTAAATTTTAATGCATTTGATGTTAATAATATTTTGTCCAATCTCAAGTTTATCTTCATTCATCAGATTTGATCCGTGTGCATCTGTGTTCATCTGTGGATAACTTTTGATTTATCATCTGATCGAACCATCTTTTGCCAAACTCTTTTCCAAAATTCTACAATACTGTCTTATGTTCATAGACCGCGTAAAAATTCGTGTCACGGCCGGCGACGGCGGAAACGGTGTGACGGCATTCCGGCGTGAAAAATTCGTTGCCAAAGGCGGACCTTCGGGCGGAAACGGCGGCAAGGGCGGCGACGTCTGGCTCGAAGCGGACGAAAATCTTAACACTTTACTGCATCTTCGCTACAATCCCGAACATAAAGCCGAACGCGGCCGGCACGGCGAAGGCTCGATGAAATATGGCAAGGACGGCGAAGACATCACCGTCAAAGTTCCCGTCGGAACGGAAGTTTATGATGCGGAAACCAACGAGATGCTTTTTGATTTCACGGAAAACGGACAAAGGCTTTTAGCCGCCGAGGGCGGTCGCGGCGGTTTCGGCAACGCCCATTTTAAGAGTTCGACGAATCAAGCCCCGCGTTATCATCAGGAAGGCGGCGAAGGCGAATACAGAGAACTGCAACTCGAACTGAAACTCATAGCTGATGTCGGCTTACTCGGTTTTCCGAACGCCGGAAAATCAACTTTAATTAGTGTGATTTCCGCCGCCAAACCGAAGATTGCCGATTATCCTTTTACAACGCTTGAACCGAATTTGGGCGTCGTCAATGTCAGCGATTACAAAACCTTCGTCGTCGCGGATATTCCGGGGCTGATCGAAGGAGCTTCGGAAGGAGCGGGACTCGGCGACAGATTCCTGCGGCACGTCGAACGGACGAAACTGCTTTTGCATCTCGTTGATGTTTCGTCAATTTCGGGACGCGATCCGGTCGAAGATTACGAAGCGATCAACCGCGAACTCGAAAATTATTCGGAAGACCTGGCAAAGCGTCCGCAGATCGTTGTCGCTACTAAGCTGGATGCTCTCGATGATGAAGAACGTTTGAAAAAACT
>JBGTRS010000229.1:0-7240 GCA_041940665.1 Pyrinomonadaceae bacterium
GGCGACCGCTGGCTGATCACGGCCGAGCGGGATCTGAAGGTTTATTATGTCAATAAATGATGAAATTTCGGTGCGTACTGCCACCAACGCCGATGGCGAAAATGTGCGGAATCTGGTTTTCGGCATTTTGCGGGAATACGGTCTCGAACCCGCCCCGGACGGAATTGACCGCGACCTCGAGGACATCGAGGCCAATTACATCGAACGCGGCGGTACGTTCGAGGTTTTGGAAGACGCGGCAGGAAATTTGCTCGGCACGGTCGGACTTTTTCCGCTCGATGAAAAAAGGATCGAACTCCGCAAGATGTATTTTACAAAAGAGATTCGCGGCCGGGGATTGGGCAAAAAAACTCTGGAGCGGATGATTGAAACTGCCCGGAAAAAAGGGTTTGACCGGATCGTTCTGGAAACGGCGAGCGTTCTTAAAGAAGCGATCGGTCTTTATGAAAAATACGGATTCCAGGAATTAGCCGAAAAACACGCTCCGCGATGCGACCGGTCATATTTTTTGAATTTATGAACAAATAAAAATCTTGCTCTACCCGAAAAAAAAGACACGAAGATTCAGAAGGTTCAGAAAAAACATTTAAGAGACCGGACAAAGAACAAGCTTGAACTATATTCCTGTTTAGGCATATACTTATTTTATGGCAAAGAAATTTTTATCAGTCGAGGCCTTGGGAATGATCGCCGAACGGTTCAAGGTTCTCTCCGAACCGATCCGTCTGCAAATTCTGCACGCGTTGCAGGAAGAAGGGGAGAAAAGCGTCAATGAACTGACCGAGGCCGTTCAGACAAGCCAGCCGAATGTTTCCAAACATCTGAAAATTCTCCATAAAAACGGTATTATTGCCCGAAATCAAAGCGGCAATACCGTCTATTATTCGATCGCCGACGAGACCATTTTCGAATTGTGCGAACTGGTCTGCGGTTCTTTGGAAGAACAATTGGCGTCGCGGGCAAAACTTTTTTCCGTTTTATAAACTGCTTTTTGGAACTGACGTTTGACATATTCGTAATATAACTATATAGTTATATTGTAATATAAGTTTTCGAGGTGAAAAAAATATGAGCGAATGCACGGTTTTTACATTAAATGAGAAATTGGAAAATGAGGACGTAAATTTATTGGATGTCCGCGAATATGCGGAATTTGCGGGCGGGCGGATAAAAGAAGCAAAACTTTTGCCGCTCGGCGAGATCGAACGGCGGCACGCGGAGCTCGATCACACAAAACCGATCTATGTGATGTGCCGGACGGGAAATCGTTCCGCCCGGGCACAGACGAAGCTGAAAAATTTGGGTTTTACAAACGTCATCAATGTGGAGGGCGGTTTCGAGGCCTGGAAAAAAGCGGATCTGCCAATTGAAAGAGACGAAAAAGCACCCTGGGCTTTGGAAAGACAGGTTCGGTTCGTCGCCGGATCATTTGTTTTGCTCGGATTCGTTTTGAGTGTTTTGGTGCATCCGTATCTCATCGGAATTTCGGTGTTTATCGGAGCGGGGCTGGTTTTTTCGGCGGTGACCGATACCTGCACGATGGGGATGATCCTGCTGAAAATGCCCTGGAACAGAGTTTCGCAAAGCAGTGAAAAAAATGTCCCGGCGGTCAGATAGAAGTTCTTTGAATTGATGGAATATGTCGCCTATATCTTCGCCAGTTTGATCGGTCTCTCGCTCGGTTTGATCGGGGCGGGCGGAAGCATTCTGACGGTTCCGGTGCTGGTTTATCTGGCGGGCGTAAATCCCGTTCCGGCGACGGCTTATTCGCTTTTTGTGGTCGGTTCGACGGCACTTGTCGGCGGCTGGCAGAATTTGAAAAAAGGCCGGGTTGATCTCAAAACCGCATTTATATTCGGTCTGCCTTCGATAGTTGCGGTTTATGCGACGAGAGCTTTTCTAATGCCTTCGATTCCGGACCGGATCATCGAAACCGCCGGATTTACTTTGACAAAAGAAACCGGCTTATTGCTGTTCTTTGCCGCTTTGATGGTGATCACATCCATTTCGATGATCCGCGGCCGAAAAGAATCGGAGGTTGAACGCCTCGAAAAGAATTACAGATACCCTCTGATCCTGCTCGAAGGCGTCGGCGTCGGAATTTTGACCGGTTTGGTCGGAGCGGGCGGCGGATTTTTGATAATCCCGGCGTTGGTTCTGCTCGCTGGGCTCGATATGAAAACAGCGGTCGGCACATCGCTTATTATCATCGCGGCCAAATCCCTGCTCGGGTTTATCGGCGATATTCAGGCGGGCTATGAGATAAACTGGACATTTTTGCTGATTTTTACGATGTTTTCGATCAGCGGCATTTTTCTCGGCACCTGGCTCGGAAAATTTGTTGACGGCAGGAAGTTAAAAAAGGGCTTCGGCTGGTTTGTATTGATAATGGGAATATATATGGTTTTAAAGGAAACTATTCTTTAGCAAAGGCATTTTGAGGATGCACAAAAAGGTGAGGTGAAAATATGAATTTTAAGCAGTTTTATTTGGGTTGTTTATCGCACGCATCATATTATCTCGGTTCGGACACGGAAGCCGTGATCATTGATCCGCAGAGAGATGTCCAGCAGTATCTGGACGAAGCGGATTCACGCGGACAGAAGATCAAATACGTCATCGAAACTCATTCGCACGCCGATTTTGTTTCGGGGCATCGGGAACTTGCCGAAAAGACCGGAGCGGAGATCATTTACGGGGAAAGAGCCAAGACGGGCTTTCCGACCCGTAAGGTCAAGGACGGCGACGAGTTGAGCGTCGGGAATATAAAATTGAAGTTTCTGGAAACACCCGGACATACGCCCGAAGGCATTACGATTCTCGCCGAGAATACGGAAGATAAAGGCGAGCCCGTGAAGATGTTCACGGGCGATACGCTTTTTATCGGCGATGTCGGGCGTCCCGATCTGATCGGATCAAAAGGTTTTACGGCGGAGGAAATGGCCGGAATGCTTTACGATTCGCTTCATGAAAAGATCTTGCCTCTTCCGGATGAGACGGAAGTTTATCCGGCTCACGGGGCGGGTTCTTTGTGCGGCAAATCGCTTTCCAAGGAAACCTGGTCAACCCTCGGCGAGCAGAGAAAAATGAATTACGCCCTTCAGCCGATGAGCAAAGCGGAATTTATCGAGATCGTCGCGGCCGATCAGCCCGAAGTTCCGGCCTATTTTCCGAAAAGTGCGGCGAAAAATCTGGAGGGTTCGGTGGCGTTGGAAGACCTGCCGAAGCCGCAAGAATTTTCGACCGAGGAAATTTCGGAATTTGACGGCGTCGTCCTCGATATCCGCGAACGCGATGAATTCGGCGAGGGACATATTCCGAACGCCATCAATATCGGCTTGGCCGGCCAATTTGCATCCTGGGCGGGAACTTTGATTTCCATCGGAACGCCGATCGCCATCGCCGCCGACACGCAAAAGCAGGTGGATGAAGCCGTGATGCGTCTCGCCAGAGTCGGTTTTGAATCGGTCAGAGGGTTCATTCTGATGAAGAATTTCGGGGCGGAGAAAAATACGGTCGGGCAAATTCCGGTCGGCGAGGTTAAAGAAAAGTTAGCGGACGGCATTCAGTTCGTAGATGTCAGAAGACCGCCGGAACACGCCAACGGACACGCCGTGCAGACGATAAACCTGCCGCTCAACGATCTGTCGAGAGATTTTGACAAACTCGATCCCGAAAAACCGACCTATGTCATCTGCCAGAGCGGTTACCGTTCGAGCATCGGCACGAGCATTTTGGAAAACGCGGGTATCAAGGAAGTTTACAACGTGACGGGCGGAACAAACGCCTGGGTCGAGGCGGGTTTTGAAACGGAGGTTGCGGCAACGGCCTCCTGTGCAAATTCCTAAAAAATCGGAAGAAAAGCGGTTGGGGAAGTTCTGATCGAAAGACAGATTTGGAATTTAAGAAAATTTAACGATCAATGGGGAGATATTATGAACGAGATATTTTGGATAATTGGACTAATCGGATTCTGGCTGCTTCTACAGCTGGTCATTCTGCCGAAACTCGGGTTTGACACGTGAATGCGCGGAGCGTGTGAGGCCGGGTCCCGGCGTAAAAAGCAAGATGAGGAAATAAAATAAAAAAAGGTTCGGGAAATATAGAATTTCCCGAACCTTTTTCATTTTAGTGTGAATTATAACCAGCAACCGGAGCGTCTCCGTTATGACCAAAAGAAATAGCACCGACACCACTGGTCGAACCATTAAACCAAAAAACGCTTGACCCAACTGTCGGACTCGCTCGCCAGACTGCCTGATCTGTCTTACCATCGCCGTCATAATCTCCCTGAGCGATAGAATCTGTAGTTGCAGAGCCGAAAGTCGTTTGAGTTACCATCCCATCGGAACTTTTCTGATGCCACCATTGGAACACACCGCCGAGTGATCTGACAATAGCTAAATCAGTCTTACTATCACCGTCATAATCGCCCGGAACAATTATATCGAGTCCATTTCCAAAAACACGGGTTGTTATTCCATCACTTGTTTGATTCATCCAGAAAGTTGCTGATGATGATGGTGAGCTTGGATTTCCGCGTCGAACAACAAAGTCATTTTTGCCGTCTCCGTCATAGTCACCCGGTGCCGGAGTGTCTTGGAAAATTCCCCAAGGCACAGAGACGATACCTGAAGGTGTTCCTGATGATGCCTTATAAAACCAAGTGCTTTGTGCTCCGGGAGACAACACTTGACGATAGACTGCCACATCATCTTTGCCATCACCATCATAATCACCTACAACTAACGGATAATCACCGCTTTGACCAAAATCTTCAATAAGAACGGTATTTGTTTGACTTTGAAGTATATAAAAGAAAGCATTGCCAGACGGCTGGTTTGTGCTGATTCCTCGCCAAACCGCAATGTCGGATTTATTATCGCCGTCAAAATCACCAGACACAAAAATATCCGAACTAAGACCCCACTCTACACCGTATGTTGTGTTTGTTCCGTTCAGATTAATATACCAAGTCTTTTGACCTCCGGCATTACGAACTAGAGCAAAATCGGTTTTACCATCACCATTATAATCGACAACATTTTGTTGCGGAGCTACCGATCCAGTTGTAACGCTTGCCCAGGAAGTTCCGACGCGGATGCCGTCCACCTGCACGGTCGGATGGGTCGAAGCCGTTCCCTGTCTTAAAGCCACACTGCCCGGACTGATGTCCGATTGAGTCAGATTATCGAGTGCCGAAACGGTCGGAGCGGGTTCGGTTGCCGGTACGGTCGGGCTGACAAAAAGATCAACCGTGTCGTTTGAAGCTCCGTCAACGATCGTATATTTGACGATGACCAGATACGTCGTGTTGAGGGAGAATGTAAATCCCGTGAACGCCACATTCGGATCGGCGGTGGCCGCTTTGGAAATTCCGAAGGCGATATTGTTCGACGCATCCTTTTTGATAAAAACGCGGCCTCTGAATGTTGTGCCGATCGGGTCGGGACCGAGATGGAAAAAGTATCCGCCGATCGGGTCAACCGCCGCCTCGCTTACTCTGACCATAAATGCGGCATAGACGGAGCCGCTCGATTGAATGGCGAAAGTCCGGTTGTCGTCCTCGCCGCTGGTCGTCATATTGGCCGTGTTGCCGACGCCCGAACCGGGATAACCGGTCAAGGTCAAACCCGGTGAAACGGCGGTGATCGCGTTCGTTCCGCCGGCACTGTGAGCTGCCCAGCCGTTATCGGTCAGTAAAGCTCCTTGTGGGTAGTTAAAATCTTCAACCAGCACAGGCGTTTGTGCCGGTGCGAGGTGATATAGAAAAAACGCACATAAACAGAGCGTGAGCATCCTGAAAGTTCGTTTTCTATAGTCTGAAAAATTTTTCATAACTTTTCTCCTAAAAAATAAAATTTATATTTAAAACGTTGGTTCAAGACAAAAAAATCCCGCATTTTCCGCAGAAGCATAGAGCGTTCTTAGAGAAAAAAAACTTTCTGCAATTTCAAACGGACAATGCGGATTGTCATTAATTGTATTTTCCGAAAAAGTATAACAGAAAAAATAAAAAATTACGTTAAATTTTTCTGAATACGGGGCTTATAAAAATAAAAAAAGGTTGGAGAAAAATCTCCAACCCGGTTAGTTATCAAATTACTGCTTTTGACAATCTTAGCTAGTTGCTCCGCCAGCCGTTGACCGGTGCGTCATTCTGAGCACCCCATTGAAGTGTCTCCAGCATATTGTCCGAAGAGCGGAGAACGTAAAAGATCGAACCATTCGGATTATTGTTATCTCTTCGCCAGACCGAAATGTCAGTAGCGCCGTCGCCGTCAAAATCTCCCGCGGCAACAAATTCCGTAAATCCCGGAATGAGAGCGCCCCACTGGAAGCCGGAAGCGGTACCGGTGCGGTCCAACAGCCACCACTCGACCTGCGTACCGTTCGCCCGCACATTCATAAAGTCAGCCATGCCGTCGCCGTCATAGTCACCCGGTGAAAGCACCGGATCGGTTCTCAATCCCCAGTTGATATATTCGACGCCGAAATCGGAAGACCGGGAAAGCACATACTGTCCCTGACCTGATGAAGCGGGAAATTCGCGGTAGATACAATAATCAAATTTACCGTCACCGTCAAAATCTCCCGGATATGGGCGGACGGAGCTGGATGAGTTGTTGCCCCATTGAAAAAATGTGATCTCGCCGCCGCCCGCGCTTCCTCTATAGAAGAACGTACATTGGCCTCCGGGCGGTGCAGGCGGACAACGGAAAACAGCCGGGTCGGCTGACCCATCGCCGTCATAGTCTCCGACGATGGTCGGGTTGTCACCCTGCTGTCCGAAGTCAATGACTGAAAGAGTACTATCCGAACTGTTCAGAACATAAAAGAAACCGTTCTCATTCGGCTGACCCGTTGCCAAACCCCGCCAGGTCGCGATATCATCCTGTCCATCGCCGTCAAAATCCTCCGGAACCCAAAAGTCGGTCGTCGGTTGTCCGAAATTGATGACGAACGGCGAGTTGGTTTGGCTCTGATTGACCCACCACTGCAGATTAGTGCCGACCGGTGGCGGTGCACCAAAATTCTTCACCTCGCCGGCTTTATGAGATTTACCGAAATTATTTGTTGAAGCCAGCTTAAACTGAATATCGTTCGACCGCCGCAAAAGTCCCGATTCGCTTCCGGAAAACGGCGGTGGTGTTACATTACGGACGATCGCAAAATCCGTCGTTCCGTCGCCGTCAAAATCCGCATCGGCGTTCGGCGGAACGAATGTGCCGACATTGAC
>JBGTRS010000230.1:0-7225 GCA_041940665.1 Pyrinomonadaceae bacterium
TCACGGTAAGGACAATAACGGAAATATTCTTTACGGACTCATCCATTCGCCCGGAAACGAGCCTTCGGCAATAACGGTCGGAGCCAGCAACTCATTCGGAACGGATAGACGCAGTGATGACGGAGTCACGACTTTCAGTTCCCGCGGTCCGACCCGCAGTTACTGGACGGATGAGAACAATGTCAAGCATTATGATAATTTGGTCAAACCCGATATTGTCGCTCCCGGAAATAAACTCCTTGCGGCTCAAGCGAGATACGCGAGTCTGGCCGTGAATTATCCGGAACTTAGCAGAAGCCTTAATAATACAAATGATAAGTTATTGCTCTTGAGCGGAACCTCTATGTCAACGCCGATTGTAGCGGGAGCGGCGGCAATGTTGCTACAGCTTAACCCGGGACTATCGCCGAATATGGTCAAGATGGTTCTGATGTACACGGCTCAACCGCTGAGCGGTTATAATCATCTTGAACAGGGAGCAGGTTTGCTCAATGTTGACGGAGCTTCGGTGCTTGCCCAACGAATCAGAAGAGATCTATCGAGTTCTACACCACAAGGAACGAGAATGTTGACAAACTGTTCGTTTTTGTTATGTCCGATGCCCAATCCGAAAACCACCATTGCGGGTGAAACCTTTGTCTGGTCGCAAGGAATAATGCTTAACAAAGGTTATGCCAAAGACACCGACCTGATAAAAGAATATCAGAAGGTGTATGATCTGGGGATGCTGATGAGCGACGGAATGCTAATGAGCGACGGAATGCTGATGAGCGACGGGATGCTGATGAGCGACGGAATGCTGATGAGCGACGGGATGCTGATGAGCGACGGGCGAACGATTGCCGACGGAGTTCTGTTTATGGATTTCAGTTCGCAAATTGATTCCGCAAGTCCCGCCGACGGTTCAATATTCGGAGACGGAATGCTGATGAGCGACGGGATGCTGATGAGCGATACCACCGGCAACTCTTCGAGTCCTTAAAGCATAATCTTAATATCCTAAAATAATAACTACTGTAAAATTTCTAAAAACTTTTACAGTAGTTATTTTTTCCTAGACAAAATAACGGTTTAAGCATATAATAACAAAGACAAACATCGTTTGTCGCCTCTACTTGCATCCCAAATATTAAATCCGTGTTTGCAAATCCATCGCCTCACAATTCATCGTGACGAGAACAGAGAAGATATTAAAACCTTTTAGCTGGATAACACTGTCATTAGCGGCGGCGGTTTGCGGACTGTCCGTCTATAATTTTCCGGTTCAAAGCATCGGGGTAAATCTCGTTTTTCTCATTTTGGCGACGATATTTTTCAGCCTCTTTTCCCATATTCAACTGCCGCGGATCAAAATTCACATAACCCTTTCGGATATATTGATCTTTGTTGCTCTTTTAACTTACGGCGGAGAGATCGCCACTATTCTGGCCGTAGTCGAAGCTTTGTTTACCTCTGTCAGTTTTCGACAAAAAGGCATCGAGATCAAAACCCGGACAATGTTTTTAAATGCCGCCATTGTCGGTATTGCTACTTTTTTTACCGCGATGCTTGCACAGCATATTTTCGGTTTGGTCACCGAAATAGCAAGGAAAGGTCCGATTTCGACATTAGCGGTTTTATTGGTGGTTATGGCGGTTTCTCAATTTCTTGTTAATTCACTGCTTATTTCAATTTTAACCTTCAGCAAGACCGATAAAAGTTTTGCCAAAGTTTGGTTTCAGTATTGTTTGAACGGGTTGGTCATATTTGTATTAAACGCGATCATTGCCGGAATAGTCGTGCGAGGTTTGTACAACATAGATCCGGTCTTGATTTTGATCTCGATAGCAGTTGCGGTTACGGTCTATTTTACCTACCGCCGTTATACCGATGACGTCAAGATCAACGCTCTGAAAGCCGAACAGGCGGAAAGAGAAAGAGCCGAACAGGCGGAAAAACACATCGAGGAACTTCAACTGCATATTGCTCAACAGGAAGTTACCGAAAAGGCTCTCAGAGAAAGCCGCGAAAAATTCCGTCACGCCGCCTATCACGACGCCCTTACCGATTTGCCGAATCGGAATATGTTGATCGAACATTTGCAGTATTTGTTAAAAAGAGCAAAAGAAACGGGCGGCTTTAATTTCGCAGTTCTTTTTCTGGATCTCAACCGCTTCAAAATGATCAATGACAGTCTCGGACATTTTACGGGCGATAGCGTTATTCTGGGAGTGGCTTTGCGGCTTTCATCCCTGATCCGGAAGGAAGATATGGTCGCCAGGCTCAACGGCGATGAATTTGCCATCATCCTCAACGGCGTGATGAGCATTGATAACATCATTCATTTTGCGGAATTGGTTAAGAAAAAGCTCGCCTTGCCCTTTACGATTGACGAAAAGCAGATTTTTACAAATGTCAGCATCGGGATTGCCATCGGCGACGAAAGCTATGCCGACGCCGAGGATTTACTGCGGGATGCCGACATCGCAATGTATAAAGCAAAAAAATCCGACAAGCATTTTTCGATTTTCGACAAGAAAATGCACGCTCGTGCCGTTACCCTTCTGGAAGTTGAAACCGATCTGAGATACGCTATTCAGGAAAATGAACTCGTCGCTCACTATCAACCGATCGTTGACCTTCAATCAATGAATTTGGTGGGCTTTGAAACTTTGATGCGTTGGAATCATCCGACCCGCGGACTCCTGTCGCCAAATGAGTTTATCCCGGTTAGTGAAAATACGGGTTTGATCGTTCCGATGACACTTTGGATTCTCAAGGATTCCTGCGAAAAGCTTGCCCGGTGGAAAGAAAAATCGCCTGAAAATCAGAATTTGATGATGAGTGTTAACCTTTCGAGCAAACATTTTGCTCAGGATAATCTGGTCGCCGAGGTGAAAAACATACTCAAAAAATCGGGGGTTCAGCCGAATTGTCTGAAATTGGAAATCACGGAAAGTGCCGTGATGGAAAATGCGGAAGCCGCCATTTCGATCTTAAACCAGCTAAAAAGAGTCGGTATTCAACTCAGTATTGACGATTTCGGCACCGGCTATTCTTCTTTGAGTTATCTGCATAAATTTCCGATCGACACCTTAAAAATTGACCGTTCATTCGTCAGCACGATGGAAAACGGAAGCGAAAACGGCGAGATTGTCCGCACCGTTATCGCCCTTGCCAAGGCCTTGAATCTAAATATCATCGCCGAGGGAATCGAAACCATTCATCAGCTTCATCAACTCAGAATTCTCGGTTGCCAATACGGGCAGGGATTTTTATTCTCGCGTCCGGTTCCGGTCAATGAAGCCGAAGCACTTCTTGAAGACAAAGAACGTTGGAAAAATATTATGCCTCCGCAAAACCTATCGGTTCTCCAACCGATCCGAACCGGCGGAAAACAACCCGGATCTATTCAAGAGTTGGGTGATTTGTAAATAAAAAAAGATTTTTATATGTAGATTTCAGGCTTTTTCTCGAGCGGGAAGTTATTTTCATAAACACTCGCTAAATTCAGCAGAACATTTTCCGACCAGGGTTTTCCGACCAATTGCAGTCCGATCGGCAATCCGGCTGAAGACAGACCACACGGGACGCTGATGCCCGGAATTGAGGTTAAATTTGCCGAAGCCGTATAAATATCGCTCAGATACATCGCCAGCGGATCGTCGGATTTTTCGCCGATCTTAAACGCGGTGGTCGGCGAAGTCGGCGTCAGAACGGCATCGCATTTTGCAAATGCGTTTGAAAAATCCCGTTTGAGAAGCGTTCTCACCTTTTGAGCCTTGGCATAATAAGCGTCGTAGTAGCCGCTCGATAAAACGTAAGTTCCGAGCATAATCCGGCGTTTGACTTCCGCCCCGAAACCTTCTTCGCGGGTTTTCATATACATTTCGCGTAATTCGTGAGCGTTTTCCGCCCGGAATCCGTAACGCACGCCGTCGAATCTGGCCAGGTTTGAAGAGGCTTCCGCCGTGCAGATGATGTAATAAACGGCGATTGAATATTTCGAATGCGGAAGTTCGACATCCACGATTTCCGCCCCGAGCGATTTGTAATTTTCAATCGCTTTTTCTACCGAATCTCTGACTTCTCCGTCCAGACCTTCGCCGAAAAGTTCACGCGGAACGCCGAGCTTTTTGCCTGCAATATCGTTTTCCAATTCGCCGACATAATCGGGAACGTCCGCGTCGGCGGTCGTCGAATCGTTTTTATCTCGACCGGCAATGACGCCCAAAACTTTGGCGACATCTTTTGCGGTTTGCCCGAAAATGCCGATCTGATCGAGCGAAGACGCGAACGCGACGAGACCGTAACGCGAGATTCTGCCGTAAGTCGGTTTTAAGCCGACGATACCGCAAAACGACGCGGGCTGACGCACCGAACCGCCCGTTTCCGATCCCAAACTTGCCCGCACCACGCCCGACGCCACCGCCACCGCCGAACCGCCCGAACTTCCGCCCGGCACTCGCGTTGTGTCCCAGGGATTTTTGACGTTACCAAACGCGGAATTTTCGTTCGATGAACCCATGGCGAATTCATCCATATTCGTTTTGCCGATGATAATCGCTCCGGCTTCATTTAACTTTTCAACTGCCGTCGCATCGTATTGCGGATGATAATTTCCCAAAATCCGCGAACCGCACGAGGTTTGCATCCCGCTTGTGCAGATATTGTCCTTAACGGCAATGGCAAAGCCTTTTAATTCGCTGTCAACAGAGTTTTCGACCTCTTCCGCCCGTTTTAGGGCATAGTCTCTTTCGATGGAAAGAAACGAGTTCAGTTCGCCGTTCAATCTTTCGGCATTGTCCAAAGTTTTCTCGATTGTTTGTTTAATTTCGTTCATTAAATTTATTTAACGATTAATCCCATATTTTCAGCTATATTTGATTGATACGGCAGAACATATAAAAATACCGACATAAAATGACAGATGCTTCCCAACAATACAAATACGTGAAAGATCGCGTGATTGAATTTTATCATTTTCAAACTGTAAAGCACCGCCCCGAGCGTATAGGATATGCCGCCGGCAACGAGCCAGATGACCGCTTCGGTCGGGAGAGTTTCCAGCAGTGATTTTATCCCGACAACGCCCATCCAGCCCATCAAAATATAGGCAATGGTTGAAATTTTTCCGTATTTTCCGGTGAAAAATAATTTTAAAGTGATGCCGATGATGGCAATTGCCCAGACGATTCCGAAGAGAGTCCAGCCGAGCGTGCCGTTGATGACGTTCATCGTAAACGGCGTATATGAACCGGCGATCAGAACATAGATGGCGGCGTGGTCGAAGATATTCAGTTTATAACGCAGTTTCGGTTCCTGCACATAATGATAGAGCGTCGAAGCCGTGTATAAAATAACAAGGCTCACCCCGTAAATTGCAAAACTGATGATATGCCAGACCGTGCCTTCTTTAATGGCATATCCGACCAGCAAAAATAATGCGATGATGCTCAAAATAAGTCCGAATCCGTGCGAAATGACGTTTAATTTTTCCTCGGTCGGATGATAAAAAGTTAATCTGTCTTCCATATTTAATTTTTCGGTGTAACCCTGTCTATTTTCCATTTTTCATCTTCCCTGACGGCTTCAACCGCGATCTCGCGTTGGATGTTTTTATCGTTGGTTCGCCAAAAAAGCAGAATCTCGAATCTTGCTCTGTCGGGAGAAACGGTTTCGCATTTTCCGGCCCGAAAAGCCTTCGGATAATCCGTTTCTTGCGTAAAATAATCTTTTTTCGTTTCGGTCTGTTTGGAAAGTTCTTCAAGCAAATCCTGGCTCAAAAACTTCCCGCGTTCCGCCAAATTTTCCTTTGAAGGCTTCATCTCGTTGCCGAAATGAAACGAATAAAACCGCTTGACCGGATCACGCGAGGCGATGCATTCGGGCGATTCCAAAACCGGCTGAGAACAGGCACTCAAGCCGATCAGAAATGCCGTCAGCGGGATGCAAAATGTTAAAAAGCGTTCAAACATAAACTTTATTCATACGGCAGAACGTAAAAATAGATCGCAATAAAATGACTTATCGTTCCGAGCAGGATCAGCGTATGAAAAACGGAATGATTCAACTTCAAAGGTTTCCAGGCGTATAAAACCGCTCCCGTTAAATAAAATACGCCGCCGATGCCGAGCCATTTTAAGGCGGTCAACTGCAGTTTCTCGACGATCGGATCAATAAAAAAGATCACCGAGCAACCCATCAAAATATATGAGGCGAGCGAGATCATTTTGTATTTTTCGCCGGACGCGAGTTTGAATATTACTCCGACAGCCGCGATTCCCCAGGCAACTGCGAACATCAGCCAGCCGTAAAAACCTTTCAGCACGACGAGTGCAAAAGGCGTAAAAGAACCGGCGATGAGTAAAAAGATCGAGGCATGATCTATCGTTTCCATTTTCTCGCGGAACTCAACGTTATCGGGCGAAGAATGATATACGGTTGACGCGGAATATAAAATTATCGAACTGATGCCGTAGATTGCCGCACTGAAAATATGTGCCTGATCGCCGTAATCGTATGCCTTCTTTATCAACAGCGGCAAAGCGATGATGCTTAAAATTACTCCGATGCCGTGCGAGAGTATATTTAGTCTCTCTTCAGTTTGACCGTATTGCGTCAAAAGTTTTCTCCGATCTAGCTAAAGTACTTTGGGAACTTGAAAATGTCCTTCGACCGCCGCAGGTGCCTGGTCGAGGGCTTTTTCCTGGCCGAGCGATCTCCGCGGAATATCTTCCCGCGAAGTGTCCGTGTTTTCGCCCTCTTCGGTCAGACCGCCGATGGAAATTTCTACATTGTCCGTGTCGAGTTCGTTCAGCTGTTCGACATAAGACACGATATTCGCCATCTGCGGCGTATAGAGTTCGACCTCTTCATCGGTTATCTCCAGATGTGCCAACTTTGCAACTTTTTTTACGTCCATAAATTCGTCATTCGTCATTCGCCAGAGCGAAAGACATTCTGCAAATTACATTTTTTTCTTCTTCTTCCTTGCCAGACAACTTCCGGCCGCCAGCAAAAATTGATAACGCAGATCGTCGTCTTTGATCGAATCGGCGTGATGCCGCAGTTTCGGCGAAACTTCCTCGAGGGCGATTTCTTCCAACTCTTCATCCGGCATCAGATTTTTATCGGCCGTTTTTTTTTGTTCCAAAACCGTTTTTTCGTCAATCCGGAATTCGATGAAGGTTACGGCCGCCCGTCCGAGCATTGAATTTAGCTTAAAGATCATCTGTCCGGCGAG
>JBGTRS010000231.1:0-6982 GCA_041940665.1 Pyrinomonadaceae bacterium
TCATAAAAGACAGGCATACTTACAGATGTTTTCGCTCTCAGTGTTCTCAGGTGCAGATACGTCCGTTAAATTTAAGGTCAGCGACAACTTAGTTCGGTTAGAGAGTTTTGGTAGTTAGTTTTTAGAAGCAGTTTCATTGAAGTCTTTTTTTTCAAGATAAGTCAGGTTTGTCGCGGCTTTTAGGTAATGGTCTAAAAAAGAATCCTTCCTTAAAGTTTCCAGCCTCGCTTTGCTTCAATTTCAAGAATTTTAAGAGATAGAAAAAATAATGAATAACAAATTATATGTAGGAAACTTGTCTTTTCATCTGACAAGTGACGATTTAGGAGATTATTTCTCGCAGGCAGGTACGGTAGAGTCAGCTAAAGTTATCGAAGACCGCGACACGGGACGTTCCCGCGGTTTCGGTTTTGTCGAAATGTCATCGGAAGAAGAAGCACAGGCAGCGATCGAACAATTCAACGGCGAAGATTTCGAAGGTCGTAACATCATCGTTAATGAAGCCCGCCCGCGTGAAGAAGGCGGCGGCGGCGGACGCGGACGCGGTCGCGGACACAGCGGCGGCTACGGCGGCGGAAATCGCTGGTAAGTTTTTTTAATCAAATACAAAGAAATATTGACGGCTTGGGATTTGATAATTCCGGCCGTCAAACTATTTTAAATAAAGATTTACTGATTGTTACATAGAAAAAAATTGCGGTTTTATAAAAAAATGCGGATAATATCGGCAAGTCAAACACGAACGGATAAATCAAAAAGCGAAGTTTGAAAAAGAGAATTATTATGAAAAGACTTTTTACAATTCCGCTGATTATAATGCTCTTCGGCATTGCCGCATATTCACAAACAAACGAAAAACCGGTTTGTCCTTCGATCAGTATTACAAATCCGCCTGAAAGGGTTAATCCGGGCGAAGTAATGACCTTTACGGCAAACATCACAGGACTCGACCTGCAAGATCACGAAATTGTCTGGAGCATTGATAAAGGAAGAATTATTCAGGGACAAGGAACGCCGATATTAATCGTTGACAGCACAGGTTTATCTCAAGAAGCAATCATTGCCGAAGTGAAACTCAAAGGCATTCGCGGCGGTTGCCGCAATAGTGCTATAGGATTCGGGACGATTTCTTCAGGAATTAGAATTTATGATCTTGATGAGTTTGGTGATTTACCTGATGGAGATATAGAAGCAAGAATTGATTCAATAGCCGGACAACTTGAAGAGGATAAATTTGCAAAGGTTTATATTATTAATTATGGTTCATCTGAGAAAATTGATTATCGCAAAACTCTTGTAACTAATTATTTTAGTCTTAGAAATATTCAAAATTCCCGATACGAATTTGTTGACGGCGGAGAAGAAAATTCAATCAGGACGAGAATTTTTATTAAATCTTGTCCGGGCTATAAAATCAAAGGTCCTGAAACATCTATAGATTCTGAAAAGCCGATGATTTTTTTCATTGAAGAAAAACGACATCCGATGGAAATCTATTCGGGCAAATATGAATGGAAGGTTAGTCAAGGCAAGATTATTCAGGGACAAGGAACTGATATGATTGTCGTTGACGTAACAAATTTAAGCGACGAGACGGTTACGGCAACTTTGGAAATAGAAGGCTTACCCGAAAAATGCGGAAATAAATTTTCTGAAACGGGAAAAGTTTCCGGAGTTACGATAGGCGAGCCATTGGATTATTTTGAAAATATAAAAGCCAATGATGTTCGGGATAGAATAGATTTATTGATAGCCACACTCAAAAATCAGTCGGATTTAACGATGGGCTATATCGTGCAATACGGGCAAGCGGAAGATGTCCGCAGACGTGAAGCTCTGATCAGAAATCATCTGAAATTCCGCAAGTTCGACGTAAACAGAATTGTTTTTCAATACAGAGGCGAGGAAGAGGAAATCAGAACGCGGATTTGGATCGCTTACGAAGGTTCAGATGCTTCAAGTATTTACTAAAAAAATTACTTCACAAATTCAAATTGACCGAATTTTTCCGGCACGTGAAAATTCGGCTTTTCCGTCAAAGTCGGCGACCAGGCTAAATATCCGCGGTTCGGTTCGGTTCCGACCGCCCGCAGAATATTTCCAAGCCAGATGTCGCCTGTCTTCGGCGTTGTTACGCCGAATGCTTTCCATTTAACCCGAAAAGCCATTATCACTTTTTCATCTTTAACTTTAGCGGCGGTTTTCATTCCCGATCTGTAATCCCAATCCGTAATGCGTTCATCGGGTTTTTGAAAAATCCCGAGATCGATCCATTCGCCCGTCGGGGCAACCTCAAACTCGAAATACTTGCGAAACTCTTGCCTGTTCGGTGCTAAGAAAATTTCGCAGACGTCTTTTTCCCAAAGTTTATCGGTCTTGCTTTCCAAATCCGGCTCGTCGTTTATATTCAGCGGTTCTTTCTGATTTGCCTCGAACCGCACGTAAAGCGATGCATCCGACCAGAGAAGTTTTGTCTTAAAGTGCCGCCCTTCCGGTGCTTCCTCGCCCGACCAGTAATGTTTTATATTGACGGAGTTCGCCTTTTTCCAAAGCCCGTGATCGAGTTCTTTGATCGGAAAATCTTCGGCAATATGTTTTATTTCGGCCTTCGGTTTGTCGGTCATATTTGTTTGCGAAAAGCAAATTGATATGAAATATAAGCTCAGAATTGAAAGTAAGATAAATTTTTTCATTTTATCTTTATTGAAGACAGCAAAGTTTCGATCTTGTTCAACCTCGGCTTGAATTTCTCGTCTTTGAGATTTTCCAATCTAAGAGCGATCTTTTTTCGATAGACATCGTGAACTTTTTGGTTTTCTTCAAGATTTTCGCTATAAAAATATGCCGGAATCGTATAACCTTCAAAAGAATCCGTATCGCTCTCAGGCAAACCTTTGGCGGAAACCGGAAATTCGGCATAAATAAAATGGCGATTATCGTCGGTCAATCCTTGAAAAACATAGATCAATCGTTCGTTGTTGATGATCGCAACTTCCTGATTGATTTGCGTCAAAAACAGCAAGCCTCGGCCGTTTTGAAATTTTATGACCTTTGCTTTGGCATAAAATTCCTGATGGGCATCAACAAACGGAACGAACGGTAATTCCTCCAAACCGAAAGAACTTATTTTGCCCGCGTTGTTGATAATATCCTGCAAATCCGCAAAATCCTTCTCGATATAACCCAGATCAAGGGCAAAGGCATCTTTATATTCATCTCGATCATAAACGGAAATTTCGGCGGGAGATTTTTTTGAGTTTCTATATGTAAGCTTAAAACGAATGCTTCTCGACTGAACATTATCGGGTTTCTGCCATTTATCTTCCAGAGGATAACCCGGTACGACGGAACTTTTGACATCGGAAAAGACTTTTTTATCATAGTCGAAGCTGACATCCTCGATTGACAAGTCGTTGCCGGAAGTCGTTTTAGACGACATTTGTTGTCCGGCAATTTCGGCTGAAAAATGTTGAAAACAATTGATTGATACAAATAAAATGGCGAAAATTGATATAAATGTTTTCATAGATTTTATTTTCCTCCAGTAAGATTTTTATTAGAAAAATCTTACTTCAAATTTGATATTCCCAAAAATCATTTTCGTCAATCATCTTTTTGATTCTTTCGCCGTTCTTTTCCCACCAATCCGATTTTATTTCTTCGGAAATGGCTTCCGCTTCCGTTTCTGTCATCTCGCTTTTTCGCAAAATAAATTCCGTTTTTAGAGAAGAAATAATCTCCTCAATTTCTTCCGCACTAACTTAATCGGTCGGAATGGAAATCAGCAAATGGTCTTTTGTTTTTTTTGTTTCAATTATTAAGCTCATGGCTTTGCAATTTTAGCATTATTTTCCCTGATTCCAAACGGTTTTTGCCGCCATTTTAGCGAGTTTCCAGGTTCGGCTCCAGTCAATTCCTTCTTCGTCATCGCCGCGTCCCAGGAGTTTGTCAACGAACATTTTTCGCAGGTCTTTGCCTTCGCGGCGGAGCATAAACTCTTTGGCGTAGGGTTTGGCCGTCAGGAAGAAATTGAAATCCGGGTCCATAACGATGCCGATGCCTTCGAGCGTCATCAACGCCCGCATAATGTATGTGAAATTGGCAGGCAGACGGAACGGATAATCATACATTACGTCGGCGAGATCGTATGTTAATTCTTTGAAATTCACATCCTTTAATTTCAGATCGAGATGGAACTGGAACATACGCCGCACGACCGGGCGAACCTGTTCGGGATCGGCTCCGGGTTTGAGGAAATCGAGATCGATAAGGTCCTGAGCGATGCCGTCGGGGTCTTTGCCGACGACGTGGAAAAAGGCGTCGATCATTTTCGCCTGAAGTTTCGGCGTGATGCGTCCGACCATTCCGAAATCGAAAAAGGCAAGCCGGCCGTCGGGCATCACAAGCAAGTTTCCGGGATGCGGATCGGCGTGGAAAAATCCGTCTTCCAATAATTGTTTGAGATATGTTCTGATCAAAAGACGATTGACCTTTTCGGGTGAAATTCCGCGTGAGCGGAGTTTTTCGAGTTCGATAACCTTATCGCCGTAAATAAATTCCATCGTCAGAACCTTCGAAGTCGTCGCGTCCCAATAGATTGTCGGAACGTGAACGTTCGTCCAGTCTTTGAAGTTCTCGCGGAAACGGTCGGCGTTGCGGCCTTCCGAAGCGTAATCCATTTCTTCGTGGATCGTTTCGTCGAACTCCCGGAGCATTCCCGCCCAGTCGGCATTTTCATTTAAGGACGGAAACCGCTCGGCAAATTTAGCGATCTTCCGCATAATCTCGACATCGCCTTTGATCGTGCCTTCCAAATTCGGACGTTGGACTTTGACCGCGACCGTTTCGCCCGTTTTTAATTTTGCCCGGTAAACTTGCCCTAAGCTCGCCGCCGCGACCGGCTCAGCTTCAAACTCGTCGTAAACTTCCGAGATCTTTTTGCCTAATTCCTTTTCGATCCGGGCAAACGCGACTTCATTCGGAAACGCCGGAACATTATCAACCAGCGTGCCGAGTTCTTTGACGAACGGCAGAGGCAAAAGATCGGCGCGGGTTCCCATCGCCTGCCCGATCTTGATAAAGGTCGGACCGAGTTTGATGATCTCGTCCTTGAGCCAAACGGCCTGTTTTTCCTGCCGGGCCTCTTTGTTTTCTTCACTGCCGACAAAAATTTTCTGTAAAAGCAAAATAAATAAGTGAAAGAACATTAAACGGACGTTATAGAATTGTTCGCCCAAGACCGCCAGCCAGGAGAGATTTCGGGCGGTTTCCATTCGGTGATCTTTAATTTTTAGGTGTTGTTTGCGATGTAGATCGTATTGATCGAGATAGAGATAAAGCGAGAGCATACCGATCACGCGGGAGACTTTTGCCAAGCGTAACCAGCCGCGTAAGCCCCGGTAATTTTTTTCAACGCCTTCTTCGGAAACGGTCAGATCGCGTTCTCTGGCGACGAGCTGTTCATCTCTTACTCTTTTCGCAAAAGGCGTTTCGCCCGCTTTGACAAGTGCCGTGTTGTTATTGCTGTTTAGAACTTTTGCATTCTCCGAAACTTCCCGAAGTTCCGCCAAAGCCGCTTCCTTGTTTTTCAAAACCGTTCCCTGCTTGTTCTCGCTCATAAAATTTTCCTCAAAGATATTCTATCATTTTGAGGCGAAAAGCGAATAATAGTTTGCACTATCGTTAGCAATACTGATTTTTAGACAATATCAAGGGAATTCTTTACTCCGAAGTGCGAGAAATAATCGAGAGCGACTTCTGTATCTTTTTGAATCTGAGCTTTGATCTCTTCGATGCCGGCGAATTTCCGTTCGTCGCGGATGCGGTGCAGGAATCGGACACGCAAGACGTCGCCGTAGAGATCGCCGTTGAAATCAAAAACGTATGTTTCGATGGAAGGTTCTTTTTCATCCTTAAATGTCGGACGGACACCGACATTGGTGATGGCTTTTCGCCATTTGCCTTCGATCAGAATGGCGGTCGCGTAAACGCCGTATTTCGGGATGACGCGGTTTTTCGGTTTTAAATTGGCGGTCGGGAAACCGATCGTATGACCGCGCCGGTCGCCGCGGATGATCGCTCCTTCGATGCCGTAAGGCCGCCCGAGCATCCGGCGGACGAGATTGACGCGACCTTCTTTTAACAATTGGCGGATGTTTGAGGAAGAAATGCGGTGTCCGCGAAGGCGGACTTCGCCGACTTCATCGGCGTAAAAACCCAATTCTTCGCTCATTTTTTTCAAGAGTTCGATATTTCCGCCGCGGTTTTTGCCGAATGCAAAACCGTGTCCGAGATAAACCTCTTTTGCCTGCAATCTTTCGTGGATGATTTCCTTTAAGAATTTTTCAGCGTCCTGATTGGCGAATTCTCGATTAAACCGGATGACGATAGCTTGCTCGATGCCCAAAACCTCAAAATTCGCCAGACGTTGATCCAAAGTTTGAAGCAGCGGCGGAGCATTATCGGGATGCAGAACGGCTCTTGGATGCGGGTCGAAAGTTATTGCCGTCGGAATTGCATCCACCTCTTTCGCCCGCGTCACGACGGTTTCCATGATCTTCTGATGTCCGAGATGCAGACCGTCAAAAACGCCGAGCGTCAGAACCGTCGGTCTCAGGATATTCGCATTTTCCGTTCCGTGAAAAATTTTCATCTTGTGTTAAAGTTCGATCCAATACTGCGAAATAAGTGTTTCAGTTTCTTTGTAAATTAACCTTTGAGTCAATTGTCCGCCGTTCTTCTCGATAATTTTCGAGGATGCAACGTTGTCTGTATCGCAGGTTATTAATACTTTTTTCATCCCTAAAATTCTTGCTTTTTCCAAAGTCAGTTTGAGAATCAATGTGCCGTAACCTTTTCGTCTGTGACCGGGCCGGATATCATAGCCGATATGTCCGCCTCTTATTTTTAATTCGGAATTGAGGCGATGTCTGATGCCGCTGCGACCGATCATTTCTTCTCCGCACATCAAAAAATATGTATC
>JBGTRS010000231.1:6992-7205 GCA_041940665.1 Pyrinomonadaceae bacterium
TCTTCCGGAACGTGACCGGCCGGTATGTTTTTACCGATCGCGTAATTTCTCAATTTTTCGAGATATTTATCGAAGTTTTTCTCGGCCACTTCAAACCCGACTTCTCCGGCTAAACGAAACTCTTCAGCCATCTTCAGAAACTCCGGCTTCAGATCTTCGGATAAAACGGTTAAAAAACAATTATGTTCTTTCATTCTCCCAATCTTCTTTCAG
>JBGTRS010000232.1:0-7198 GCA_041940665.1 Pyrinomonadaceae bacterium
TAGCAGTTAGCAGTTAGCAGTTAGCAGTTAGCAGTTAGCAGTTAGCAGTTAGCAGAAAAATTTGTAATTCGCGTTCAGAGTTCAAACTTCAGTTTGTGTTTCCGATAAGCGAAGCGAGATCGGAAATTTAGTTTATCTTTTCTAAATTAAAAATTTAACTATATAACGCAAGCAATCGTTTCGCTTCGCTCCCCGATTGCAACAAATTGAAATTTGAACTCTGAACGCGATTATTAAAATTGCAATATGTCTCCGCAAGAAAGATATTCCATAATAATTTTTCTATTCACGGTTGCAACCGTTTATATCTTTGCTTTTGGAGCAGTTATCAGAATAATCTGGCGGAAGTTCAGAAGCGGAAAAAGTTCGACATCTGCTTTCCAAATTTGGTTTGAAAGAGTTTTTATAGCTTTAGCGATCATCGGATTTTTCTGTATCGTTTACGGATATTTTATCGAGCCATACAGATTGGTCGTGCGAAATGTCGAGATCAAAAGCGAAAAGGTAAATAAACCGATTCGCATCGCACATATTTCCGATTTACACAGCGATCCAAAACCGCGTCTTGAACCTGAACTTCCCGCCAAAATAGCCGAGCAAAAACCTGATTTAATAGTTTTTACAGGCGATTCGACTAATTCCCGTGGCGGGTTAGAAAACTTCCGAAAGGCTTTGATTGAAATCTCAAAAATTGCTCCAACTTATGTTGTTCGCGGAAATTGGGATAGATGGGATAAAAACGGAAAAGTTTTATTCGGTGGATCAGGTGCAACGGAATTAAACGGAAGCACAAAAAACATTGAGATTCTCGGAAATTCAATTTGGCTGAGCGGAATAGCAGATGGAGAAACAGCTTTGTATGACGATCTTTTTGCACCGATTTCAGATGAAAAACTATCTATTTTTCTTTGCCATCGCCCTGATGAGGTCGAAAAAATAGCTCCATACAAAATTGATTTGTATGTCGCCGGACACACACACGGCGGACAGATCGCCATTCCCTTTTACGGAGCGTTGATTACATTTTCAAAATACGGGAAAAGATTTGAAGGCGGCACATATAAAGTAGATAATACTTGGTTAAACGTAAATCGCGGCATCGGAATGGAAGGCGGAAATGCTCCGAGAGTTCGCTTCTGGGCAACGCCGGAGATTACAGTTATTGATATATTACCAAAATAAAATTATGAAAAATCTAATAGTTACATTTTGCTTTTTGTTTTTATTGACGGGTATTTCATTCGGGCAACAAGAAGATAGATTAAAAGTCCCGACTTTAAGCCCGATCACGGAGATTTCGCAGGAAGTCGCTTTGACGGAAGTTAAATTGAGTTATTCGCGTCCCTCGGCGAAAGGCAGAAAGATCTTCGGCGGACTCGTTCCGTTCGGCGAAATCTGGCGGACGGGAGCGAATGCTTCGACGAAACTGACCTTTGCCGAAGACGTCAAGATCGAAGGCAATGCCCTCAAAGCCGGAACTTATGCACTTTATACGATTCCGAATGAAAAGGAATGGACGATGATTATTCACACGAATACAAAACATCGTTCGATCGCCGGAGACGTTTATAAAAAGGAAGAAGATGCGTTCCGCTTTACGGCAAAACCCGAAAGGATAAACAATTTTGTCGAAACTTTTACGATCCTGTTTACCGACATTTCAACCGATTCCTGTTATCTGACATTGAGTTGGGAAAACACGAGCGTTAAATTCAGGATCGAATTCGATGTTGACGGAAATGTAATTAAACAGATCGCCGAACTGCAAAAAGCCGAAACGGGAATGTCGGATTTTAATTATTTTCTGGCGGCTGAATATTATTTTCATAACGATAAAAATCTGGATAAAGCTATCGAATGGATAAAAACCGCCATCGAAAAGAGTCCGAAAAATTTCCGTTACGGTTTACTGCACGCGAAGATTTTGCACAAACAGGGCAAAAAGGACGATGCCTTAAAAGTTATCGCGGAAGCCAACGCCTGGGCAAAAGAGCGGAACAACGCCAATTACATCGAACAAACGCAGGTTTTCTGGGATTCGATAAAATAAAAGTCTTTGAAAAATAAAACTTAAGTCGCGGCAGCGGCCGTTTGAATTTAGCCGTGTCTTTCAAGGCACGGGAAAAGGACGAATGAATGGTTTGTCGCGTCAGCGACGATTGAATTAAAAGATTATAATCAATCGTCACTGACGCGACGCAATAATAATTTCTGATCTGACCGTGCGATAAATCGCACGGCTAAATTCAAACGGCCGCAAACGCGACACTTTTTATAAAAATTTATCATGAAAAAGCATCTATTCATTTCGGCGATTTTATTGATCCTTGCTTTTAATATTTCGGCACAGGAAAAAGAAGCAGAATTGAGCGATGAGTTTGGTTGGATTCCGTGCGAGGATTTCAGAACCAGAATAGATAATTTTATGGTTGACCTCATAAATCGTCCTGATGCCCGCGGTTATGTAATAACTTATGATGGAAAATATCGCGGCAAACTGCCTGTTTTCGGAGAAACCAAATTACGGACGCAAACGATGATCCAACATTTCAAATTCAGGAAATTTCCGATGAATCGGGTGATGTTTATCAGCGGCGGATACCGTGAAGATCATACAAACAGGCTTTACATTGTTCCCAAAGGAGCAGAACCGCCGAAACCCGAACCGACTTTGGATGATATGAAATATCGGAAAGGCAAACTTGTTGGAGTAATCTGCAACGAAGGATAAAATTTATGAACAAGCATTTATTCAGTTTATTTTTATTATTAACATTGGTTTTCAGCGTTTCGGCTCAAAAAACCAAACCGACCGAAACCGAGAAAAATTTAAGAACGCATGTTTCCTACCTTGCGTCCGACGAACTCGAAGGTCGCAAAACGGGTGAACGCGGCGGGACGCAGGCGGCGGGTTACATCGCCAATATGTTCGCCCGCTACAAACTCGAAGGCGGTTATATAAACCCCAATGATGCCAAGAAAAAAGCGAGTTTTCTCCAGCCGTTCGAATATATTTCAGGCGTTGAGATCGGCGAGAAAACCGGTATGGGTTTTTACCCAAAAGGTGATCGGACAGCCCAATACAAAAAGTTAACAGAAGGCTATTGGATGCCGCTGGCCTATTCGCCGAACGCTTCAATTCCGATGTCGGAGATTGTTTTTGCGGGTTACGGAATTTCTTCCGAAGAGTTAAAGCATGATGATTACGCCGGTTTGGATGTCAAAGGAAAGATCGTCGCCGTTTTTGACGGAGCACCCGACGGCGGCAGTCCGCATTCGCCGTTCGCCCGTTTTAATTCTTTTGCGAAAGCCAACATCGCCAAACAAAAAGGTGCATCCGCCTTGATGATTATTTCGTCGCAGGAAAAATTTGAAAATGAAAAGCTGGCAAAATTAAATTATAATCAGACGCTCGGCGAAACGGCGATTCCGACCGTTGTCGTCTCGAGAAGTTTAATTGGCATGGATCTGCTCGGCGTCGAAAAGGTTTCGGAAGTTGACGCGATCGAAAAATGGCTCGAATCAAAACCCGTCAATGCACAGGTTCGCTTTTCCAATCTGCCGCGTTCGACGGCTTCGATCAATATTGACCTCAAGAAAATCCAGGCCGAAGCCTACAATGTCATCGGCATTGTCGAAGGCCGGGACGACGTTTTGAAAAACGAAGCGATCATTATCGGAGCTCATTACGATCATCTCGGACGCGGCGGTTCGGGAAGTCTCGCCCCGAATTCAAGCGAAATCCACAACGGTGCGGACGACAACGCTTCGGGAACTTCCGCCATGCTCGAACTCGCCCGCCAATTCCGCAAGGAAAAGAAAAATAAACGCACGCTTATCTTTATCGCCTTCGGCGGCGAAGAAGAAGGCTTGCTCGGCTCAAAAGCCTACACGAATAATCCCGTTTTTCCGCTCGAAAAAACCGTGGCGATGATAAATATGGATATGGTCGGACGTTTGAATGAAAATAAATTGACCGTCGGCGGAATCGGAACGGCAAGCGAATGGGATAATTTGATTAATGCGAACAATAGTGTCAAGGCAGAATTTGTAAAGGTATTATATGGCGGAAACGGACAAAAAATAGATAATTCAATGAAATTATCTTTTCCAAAGTTTAATCTCCAACTAAATCAAGACGGCTTCGGACCATCCGATCATTCATCTTTTTATAGCAAAAAAATTCCCGTTCTATTCTTTTTCACGGGAACACATACGGATTATCACAAACCTTCCGATGATTCCGATAAGGTCAATTATGAAGGTCTGGAGAAAATTACCGAATTTGTTTCCGAGATCGTCAAAACAATTGACCAAAACTCTGCACGCCCGACCTACACAGTTGCTGAAACGACCAATACAATGGGCCGGGGCGGTTTTAATGTTTCGCTTGGAACAATTCCGAGTTATGCCGACAGCGACAATACGGGTTTGGTTTTGGACGGCGTGAGAAAAGATTCTGCGGCCGATAAAGCCGGAATCAAAGGCGGCGATAAGATCATTAAACTCGCCGGAAAAGATGTCCGCAACATTTCCGATTATATGTTTATGCTCGGCGAAATGAAGGCGGGCGAAACTTATGAAGTCATCGTCATGCGTGGCAGTGAAAAACTGACTCTGAAAATTGTTCCCGATCCGCGATAATTTTTTTTACCACAGATGGACACAGATAAACACGGATAATTTTCGGATTTTATAAATCTTTCTAAAATCTGTGTCCATCTGTGTTCATCTGTGGTTAATTTTCTTTAGCTAACTTTACGCCGAAATAATAAGCCCAAAGAATAAACAAAATCTGCAGAGGAATTCTGAAAAAGAGATACATCGGTCCGCTTTCCATGCCGCCGAATTTTACTTCCTTTAGACTTCCGATAATGTTCGCCGGCAAAATGGCGATAAAGAAAATTATCAGCATAACGGAAGTCAATTTGGCGGTTTTATCCCAGAGCAACCCGACGACTGCCAGAAGTTCGCAAAGCCCCGTAAAATAAACCAGTTCTCTTTTGGCCGGCAGAAATTCGGGCATCATTTCGATCATCGGTTCGGTGTTTGTAAAATGGGCGATGCCGGTCGCCAGAAGCATCAAGGCGAGAGCGAATCTGCCGATAAACGAAAGCGAAAACCTCTCGCCGAGCAGGAATTTATTGACGGCGAAAAAGATTCCGAACGCTACAAGCAAAATTATCAGCGGTGCCATAATTTCAAAATCCTCAAAAAAGTTTTATTATCTAGAACAAACTTACGAAATTCAAATCTCTGAAAGTTTATGACCAAAATAAATTTCTGCAAATTTCACGGCTTCGGCAATGATTATATCGTCGTCGAAAAAGAAGATTTACGGGAAGTTTCCGACATCAGCGAGTTCACGAAAAAGATATGTCACCGCCACACGGGAGTCGGCGGCGACGGCATCGCACTCCTTGAAAAACTCGAATACGCTTCGGACGCCGATTACAGTTGCCGCATCATCAACCCCGACGGAAGCGAAGCCGGATTTTCCGGCAACGGAACCCGCTGTGCGGTCGCTTATCTTTATTATAAAAACTTGTGGGCTGACGATAATCTGAAACTCAAAACAAAAAGCGGCATCAAAAACTATGAATTTCTGAAACGTGAAAACAATACGTTTTGGTATCTTGCCGAACTCGGCAAACCGAAATTCGATTTGCCCGAATCTACCGTTTTCAAAGCGGAATTTGAAAATAAAGCCTATACGCCGCAGATCGTGACAACTTCTCTGCCGTCCGATGATGATGAATTTATCAGCTTTTTTTATCTGGACGTTGGAAATCCCGTCGCTTGTTTTTTTGTTGATGAAAAAATTGAAAGTTTCGATGAATTCGAATGGCGAAGAATCGGCGATGAGGTCGAATCTTTTACGGAAGCATTTCCCGAACGAACGAATGTTGTTTTTATAAAAATTTTAGACCGCGAAAATATCGCGATCAGAATCTGGGAACGAGGTGCGGGCGAAACTTCCAGTTCGGGAACCTGCTCGATCGCCGCGGCGGTCGCTTCCGCCTTTCTCGATAAAACCGGGCGAAAGGTCAGCGTCCACGCGGAAGGCGGCACGACCGAAGCCGTCTGGCGTGAAGACGGAGAAATGCTCATCACCGGACGAGCCGATCTCGCCTTTTGCGGTGAATGGATTCAGGAATTATAGTTATTAAAACCATTTTTCTGCCCGCGAATTGTCGCGAATTGTCGCTAATGAAAAACCGAATAAAAGTTTTTTTAAAAGATTATTCGTGTAGATTCGCGTCAATTCGCGGGCAAAATATTTCTCTTAAAATTATGAAAAATCTAATCACAATAGCATTTCTTTTTGTCTTTTCAATTTCAATCTCTGCCCAGAATCCGTATTTTCCGAACATTCTGCCGATGCGGGAGCGGGCGAAGGTGATTGATGTTTGGCTCGAAGATCGCGTCAAAACGGTTTTGCCGAAGATTATGCGGCGGGAAGGGATTGATATGTGGATCATCATTTCCCGTGAATATAACGAAGACCCGGTTTTGCGGACTTTTCTGCCTTCAACCTGGCAGAATGCGAGACGGAATACGATGCTCGTCATCTACGATCCGGGCGACGGGAAAGATTTGGAAACTTACGCGATGGCTCGTTACGCCGTCGGCAAAATGTTCGTCAAGGCCTGGGAAAAAGAAAAACAGCCCGATCAATGGAAGGCTCTGGCGGATTTTATCGCGGCGAAAAACCCGAAAAAGATCGGCATCAATCGTTCCAAAGATTTTGCTCTCGCCGACGGGATTTCTTCAACCGAATATGAAAAATTGATGGAATCTTTGCCCGCCAATTTGAAATCCCGCATCGTCGGTGCGGAAAAGTTGGCGATCGGCTGGCTCGAAACCCGCACGCCGGCGGAAATGGCGGTTTATCCGAACATCGTCCGGATGGCCAAACAGATCATCGCCGAAGGTTTTTCCGAAAAGGTCATTCAACCCGGCATCACGACGACCGATGATGTCGTCTGGTGGTATCGTGACCGCATCAACGAACTCGGCCTCGAAACCTGGTTTCATCCGTCCGTTTCCGTCCAACGCAAAGACCCGGAAAGTTTTGAACATCTGCGGGCGTTTTCCGACCGTCCCGAAAATCAGGTCATCTTGCCCGGCGATCTCTTGCACGTAGATTTCGGCATCACTTACTTGCGTTTGAACACCGACACACAACAGCATGCCT